>CAZAGA010000103.1:0-10020 GCA_964484335.1 uncultured Anaerolineaceae bacterium | reverse complement strand
CGAGTTTATCGATGTCGCCTTCCCATCTTATACCCAGGTAAACACCAGCAGCATCACGGCCACAGTGAATGGCCAACCGGTCAGCTATATTTCCAGTGGTGAGTATGAAGGCGATGGCAACGGCGTTGCCATTGCATTGGGGAGTGGCTCGATCCAACCGGGCGATTCAGGCGTAGTCCAGGTTACCATTGGCCAGGTATACGGTTTGTTTTTCCAGGACAGCTCAGACGCCGAGTATACCAGTATCAATTTCTCACCAGCCTATTTCCAGCCCGCCAGCGGCACGACCCAATGGATAGTTCGAATCCACATGCCGGTCACAGTACTACCAGAAGAACCGCGCTGGCATGGAGCGCCTTCTGGCTGGCCTGAAGAGCCAGAGACCTACCTGGATGAAGAAGGACGGCCCACCTATTCCTGGACTAAGGCGGACGCTCAAGGGAACAAGGAATACGAGTTCGGGGCATCGTTCCCATCGAAATACCTTCCCGCTGGAACTGTCCAGGTACCAGATGTTGCCCAATCGCTCGACACCGACTGGGGCACCCTGACCAATGTCGTGCTTTGGGTTTGCTGCATTGGTTTCTTTGGCCTGATTATTGTCGTCTCCTACCGCAGCGGCCAGCGCCGGAAGTTACAGTACTTGCCGCCCAAGATCGCCATCGAAGGGCATGGAATAAAGCGCGGCCTGACTGCAGTCGAAGCGGCCATCCTGCTCGAACAACCGCTGGATAAAGTCCTGACCATGATTCTATTTGGGGTGATCAAAAAGGAGGCTGCTTCTGTGGTCACCCAGGATCCCTTGGAGCTCAAGGTTGTTGACCCGCTGCCGGAGACTCTACAACCCTATGAAGCCCAATTTCTCCAGGCTTTTAAGGCAGCCAAGACCTCGCGCAAATCTGAGCTACAGACCCTCATGATTGATCTGGTGAAAAGCCTTTCTGCGAAGATGAAGGGATTTAGCCGTAAAGAGACGATTGCTTACTATAAAGATATCGTCCAACGCGCCTGGGGACAGGTCGAAGCAGCCGGAACTCCAGAAGTCAAGAGTGCGAAATTCGATGAAAACTTGGAATGGACCATGTTGGATAAGGACTATGATGACCGGACGCGGCGCGTTTTTGGACCTGGCCCGGTGTTTGTCCCAACCTGGTGGGGCCGCTACGATCCCGGCTACGGTCGTACTGCAGTCAGCACTCCAACCGCCCCGACTGTCGGGACAGGCGGAGGCGGCGGTGGGTTTACCACCCCCACTTTACCTGGCTCGTCTTTTGCCGGTTCGATTGTCCAGGGAGTCCAAAATTTCTCCAGTAAGGTGGTCGGCAACATTAGCGACTTTACTGGGACAATAACTAATAAAACAAATCCGGTGCCTGTGACTACCTCCACCCGCAGTGGAGGTGGGGGAGGTGGAGGTGGGCGAAGCGGTGGCTGTGCTTGCGCTTGCGCCTGCGCCTGCGCTGGATGCGCCTGCGCTTGTGCTGGCGGCGGACGGTAATTCGGTTCATGTTTGCATAACATTTATAGGTATATAAAATGAATCCGATCAAGGTACAACTGGACAAGTTAGCAAAAAGTATCAACCAGAGGAGTGAAAAGTCTGGCATCAACCTCTCTCAAGGTGGTTTATTTCATTATGCGGTCGAAAATGATCAGGAAAAAAGCCGCATTCACCTGCGTCTCGATCCAGATGGGAGTGGCTTGTTGCTGGTCAACGCCAGCCGGGTAATGCACCTCAATCCAAGTGCAGCTACCATGGCCCGGCTGGCGCTGGAGAGAACCCCGCATGCTGAGGCAATTCGAATGCTAACCCAGCGCTTTCGGGTCTCTCGCCAACAGGCAGAGCTGGATTACGCCAATTTTGCGGATCAGCTGCGCGAGTTGATCCGTCCTGATGGCGCTTGCCCAATCCATGAATTGGATCTGGATATTCAAGTTCCATTCAGCGCCCGACCAAGTGCGCCTTATCGGATGGACCTGGCGATCACCTACCGCTGTAATAACGATTGTGCCCACTGCTATAACGCACGATCCCGAAACTTCCCGGAAATTGACACCCAAGCCTGGAAATCCATCATCGACCGTCTGTGGGAGATCGGCATTCCCCACCTCGTATTTACTGGAGGCGAACCCACCCTGCGGGAAGACCTGCCAGAGCTAATCGCCTATGCGCAAAACAAGGGCCAGGTAACTGGCCTAAATACTAACGGCCGGCGATTAAGCGATCGCAACTATTTGGATCGCCTGGTGGAAGCAGGCCTGGATCATGTCCAAATAACGCTTGAGTCACACGATCCAACCATCCATGATTTAATGGTCTGCGCCAAAGGCGCCTGGAAACAAACCAGCGCTGGAATTCAACATGCGCTGGAAAGCCCGCTGTATGTGATGACAAATACCACCATGCTCCAGGAAAACAGCCCATTCTTAGCCGAGACCCTGGAGCACCTGGCCAGCCTGGGGGTTCCTACGGTAGGGCTGAATGCCCTGATTTACTCAGGGAGGGGGCAAAAGGTTGGCACAGGATTACCGGAGAGCAGCCTACAGCCATTATTAACCACTGCCCGTGAGTATACGGACCGGCATCAACAACGACTGATCTGGTATACCCCAACAGAATACTGTAATTTTGATCCGATGCAGCTAGAACTGGGCGTTAAAGGCTGCACCGCAGCACTGTATAACATGTGCGTTGAACCGGATGGCAGTGTCCTCCCCTGTCAATCCTATTACACACCGCTTGGAAACCTACAGACGGATTCCTGGGAAACGATCTGGAATCATCCACTCTCCATCAGCTTGCGAGAAAGGAAATATGCGCCGGAGAAATGCGCTTCCTGCACATTGCTGATTGAGTGCGGAGGCGGTTGCCCACTCCGCTACGAGAACAATAATTGATCAAACAACAAGAAAATAAAGAGGCAAAGCTATGGCAAATATCTTTCAAACTGTGCGTGAGTGGTTTTCGCCAGCTCAACCTGTACCGGCCGGGATATACCACTTTATCTCGCCCAAAGAGGATCCACGCAATTACCGCTTGCACCTGCGGGTCGAGCCGGAGGGAAGCGGTTTACTGATTGTCAATGCATCCACCATCCTGCACTTGAACCAAACGGCTGCCGAGTATGCCTATTCGATTATCCAGAACCAGACGCCAGCCGAAACTGCCCAGCGCATGGTGGGACTTTACAATGTAACCAAACAACAAGTGGTCGAAGATTACCAAAAGTTAATCGATCAAATCCAATTGCTGATTAACACCCCAGACCTGGATCCAGAAACCTTCCTCGGTTTCGAAAGAAAAGAAGCCCACCTCACCCGCATCTCCGCTCCCTACCGTCTAGACTGTGCGCTTACTTACCGCCTGCCAGGAGACGAGCTGCCCGATTCGGCGCCGTTGGAGCGGGTCAAACGCGAGCTATCCACGACGGAATGGATCTCGTTGATTGACAAGGCATTTGCTGCCGGGATTCCGCATGTGGTTTTCACTGGAGGTGAGCCGACCTTACGAGAAGACCTAGCCGAATTAATCGGCCATGTTGAGACCAATGGGCAGGTTGCTGGATTAATCACCAACGGTCAACGCCTGAATGAGCCTGGCTATCTCGAGCAGCTCCTGGGCAAGGGTCTCGATCACCTCATGGTTGTGCTAAAACCCGAAGACGCTGCAGCCTGGGTGATCTTGGAGAGCATCCTGGTGGCTGATATTTTCCTGGCAGTTCACCTAACCCTGACGCCAGAAAACACAAAACAGCTTCCCAGCGTGATTGAGCGCCTGGCGACGATGGGCGTTCGAGCAATATCCTTGAGCAGTACGCACCCTGAGCTTAAGAATGACCTAGAGAACGCGCGCAACCTGGTAGCTGCTTGCCAGGTCGAATTGGTTTGGAACCTACCGGTTCCCTACTCAGCCTTGCACCCGGTGGCTTTGGAGACCACTGATTGGAGCGCGCTGCCTGGGGCCGGGAAACATTGGCTCTATGTCGAGCCCGACGGCGACGTCCTACCCGCCCAAGGACTGAACCAGGTGCTCGGCAACCTGGCACAGCAAGCCTGGAAAGAGATCTGGAAGCAATAACTCTTCAATGTTATCTCCTGAGGCCTGGCACCAGCGTTATTCCCAGCAGGCCAGTTGGACTGCTGGGATACGCCGGTATATTTTCGATCAAGTCCCCTTAAGACAAACCGACACAATCCTCGAAGTAGGCTGTGGAACTGGTGCGATCCTTAGCGACCTGTCGATCCAGTTTCCAAACCGGCTGTTTGGCCTAGATATCTCTCGACCGTATCTACGATTGGCAAGCCAGCAAGCTCCCCGGGCGTACCTCTCCCAGGCCGATGCACATCACCTCCCCTTTCCAGATGCAACCTTCAACATTGCGCTGTGCCATTATCTCCTGCTCTGGGTAAGCCAGGCGGAACAGGTGGTTCAAGAAATGACCCGCGTCCTAAAAACTGGCGGAACTCTCCTGGCGCTTGCCGAACCAGACTATGGCGGCCGGATTGATTACCCGGATGAGTTGGGCACGGCGGGGCGGCTACAAACCCAGGCCCTGCGCCGGCAAGGCGCAAACCCAGAAATAGGCCGCCAGCTTGCTCATTTAGTGCAAAAAGCTGGCCTGACCGGCATCGAGGTGGGAGTCTTGGGAGGGCAATGGAGAATCCCATCTGGATCAGTTATTGACTGGGAGGCTGAATGGGCGATTACCGAGTCGGACCTAACTGGCTGGGTAGCAGAGAGCGAAATAAAGAAAATCCAGGCTCTGGAAGAACGAGCCTGGAAATCTGGGGATCGTGTTTTATTTGTGCCGACGTTTTATGCCTGGGGACGAAAGTTATAAAAGATACCTACCTCGGCAAGCCGATCTGAATCTGACCATCGATGACCCGCAACGGATAAACCGGAATATCGATGATTGCAGGTAAAGAAATCACCTTTCCAGTTCGGACATCGAATGAAGCTCCGTGCCGAGGGCAGCTAATCTCATAGCCTGCCAATTCACCATCGCCTAACGGTCCATCGTCATGAGTGCATACATCGCCAATTGCAAACAACTGACCGCCAATGTTGAACACGACAATTGGCGTATTATCGATCTCGACAAACAACCGCTCACCGTTGGGTAGTTCTTCGGAGGCTGCCACCTCGACGAAATCGCATTGGTCTTCGCTGTATTGGGTATAGTTGAACAAATTGTTTACTCCACCAGGTCGTCGCTGGCTTCGCCCAGCCCATAGACGCCTGCTTTCAAGACTTTAAGGGACAAAAGGGCGCACTTCAAGCGCACCGGCCCTAATTCAAGCCCAAGCAAGGCCATCAGGTCATCCTTGGTGAGCGCTTTAACATCATCCAGGTTCTTACCGATTACAGACTCGAGTAGCAAGTCGGCTGATGCCTGCGAGATTGCGCAGCCATGGCCATCAAAAGCCGCTTCGGTCACCCGGCCGTTTGGGTCCACGCGTAAATCGATCCGGATATGATCCCCGCACAGGGGATTATCATCCTCAAAGGAAATATCATGAGGGTCCAGGCTGCCGCGATAAGCCGGATTTTTGTAACGATCAATGATGAGCTCGCGATATAAATCATCCATAGGGGTTAAGCGCCAAAGACACGTTTTACTGTGTAAATCGAATTTACCAGTAGATCAACCTCTTGGGGAGTATTATACAGGTAGAAACTGGCTCGCGCAGTTGCCGGAATATTGAATTTTTCATGCAAAGGCATGGCGCAGTGATGGCCAGCGCGGATAGCGATGCCGTCTCGATCCAGGATCTGGGAGATATCATGCGGATGGACTCCCTGCAAGGTGAAAGAGACGACCCCGCCGCGGGAGTTAGCCGGCGGGCCGAATACTTTCAGGCCAGGAATTTCTTCAAGCCGCTCCAGGGCATAATCCACAATTTGATGCTCATGGGAAGCAATCTTCGCCATGCCTACCTGCTCAAGGTAATCAATCGCTGCGCTAAACCCTACCGCCTCGGCAATTGCCGGTGTCCCCGCCTCGAATTTATGAGGAATCTCATTGGCAGCAAAGCTTCTAAGATGTACCCGCTTGATCATATCGCCGCCGCCTAAAAATGGCGGCATGGCTTCAAGGATATCTTTCCGTCCGTAGAGAACACCAATTCCAGTCGGGCCAAGCATTTTATGGGCAGAAAAAACCAGGAAGTCCACTCCCAATTCCTGGACATCCACCGCAAAATGAGGCACAGATTGGGCGCCGTCAACCAGCGTCAACGCGCCGGCTTGGTGGGCGAGTTGAATGATCTCTTTGGCAGGGTTAATCGTACCCAACACATTCGACATTTGGGTAAAGGAAACCAGGCGCGGTTCGAGTTTAAGCAAGCTGCGGTAGCACGCAAGATCCAACAAACCATCGGAACTGACCGGTATGAATTCCAAGCGCAGGTCGCGTTCTGCCGCCAGCATCTGCCAGGGCACCAGGTTGGAATGGTGCTCCATTTCAGTCAGAATGACCACATCACCAGGCTTCAGGTTTGCGCGCCCCCAGGTAAAGGCAACCAAGTTAATCGCTTCGGTGGCATTGCGGGTAAAAATGACCTGGCGAGGGTTTGGTGCGTTAATGAAAAGGGCAATTCGTTCACGAGCCGATTCATACAAAGCCGTAGCTTCTTCTGCCAAGACATGGATGCCGCGGTGGATGTTGGCGTTCGAGCGGCAATAATACTCATCCATCACCTGAATCACCTGCCTTGGCTTTTGGCTGGTTGCAGTGGAGTCCAAATAAACCAAACGAACTCCAGGGCGAACTTCCCGCTCAAGGATTGGAAAATCGGCCCGGATTGCTTGAATTTGAAGACTTTCTTGAGGTTTCATTTTTGTTTTAGGTAGGCAATTAAAACCTCGATCCAGGTTGGAGCTTAATCCTGCGGATCGTGATTGTCGAGCTCAGGCCGGATGATCGGTCGCGCTTTAACCCGGCGTTTTCGTCGCATCGCGCGCCGGATATTGTGCGAATCTTTCGGGCACCACAAAACATGATCCGGCACCATCCATCCATCGGTCAAGTAGACATTCTCCTGGAATTGAACCGCGATCATCTTCGGATCAACCTGGACCACGGTGCCTTCCAGCCAGTCGCGTACCCGGTTTCCGCCGTGTTCGTGATCACAAAGGACCTCGATCCGATCCCCTACCTGAAATGCTTCTTCCCTGTTCGGAGCACTCGTAAAATATAAACCTGGCAAAGCTCCCTCCAATCTTTTTCGCTTACTGGAACGCTTCAAGTGAGGCTAACCCATTTTCTCGGTAATCGCCTCTTGGAAGCGAGTACGGACTCCTTCGAACGGGATCCGCTGCATGATGGGATCGAAAAACCCTTCGACGATCAGTCTTTCGGCTACCTGGTAAGGAATGCCACGGCTGCGCAGGTAAAATACCTGGTCTGCGTCAATCTTACCAACTGTCGCACCGTGAGTACAGCGGACATCATCGGCCAGGATTTCCAGGCCGGGAATTGAATCGGCGCGCGCCTGCTCACTGAGCACCAAATTCCGGTTGGCCTGGTAGCCATCGGTTTTCTGAGCTCCAGGCGCGACATAGATCATGCCCTGCCATACGGAGCGGCTGTGATCGCGTAAAGCGCCTTTGTAGAGCAAGTCGCTGGTGGTATGATGTGCAAGGTGGTTTTGCTGGGTATCGAGGTCTAAATGCTGGTAGCCGTCCGCAAAATAGAAACCTGACATCCGCCCCATGGCTCCAGGACCGACCAGATCCAGGTCGGAGAAATTTTTCGTCAATTGGCTGCCTAAAGCGCCAAAAATCCAATCCAGGTTGGCATCTCGCTCAACCCGAGCTCGCTCATGGGTAAAATTCCAGACATGTTCGCCCCACGATTGGAGCTCAACAAAGCGCAAGTTCCCACCGCTCTCCACAGCCAACTCGATGATCCCGGCGTGCATTGTCTGACCACTGGGCTCAGTTTGGGAGGCTGATTCGTGCACATAGGTAAGGGATGCGCCCTGATCGACAAGAACCAAAATATGGGAAAAATAGGCCAGGTCTACCCCTGGACCCCACAAGATGCTGTGCAACGGTTGCTCGACCTGAACGCCGCGTGGTACATAAACAAAGACACCCTGCTGCGCCAGGGCCGCTGCCATGGCTGCAAACTTTCCCTCATCCGGGCGGACGATTTTACCAAGGACACGTTCGACTAGTTCAGGATACTGAAGCAACGCGCTGGCAAAATCGGTGAAAATCAGGCCATGGGCAGCCAGTTCAGGGTCTAGCTGGACCTGGGCAGCATGCGGGCCGAGGATGATCTGTCCGCCATGCTGTTCGCCAGCCAGAGGTTGGAGCAGTTCTTGAGGGGCCAAGGGAAATTCTTCTCCAGGCTGAGAAGTATAGGAGGGTAAGCGGAAACTGGCCCTGCGCAACTGGCGAAGATCTGTCCGGCGCCAGGCTTCTTCGTTAGTCGTGGGGAAAGGCAGTTGTTCATAGGCCTGCCAGGCGCGCCGGCGATATTCTACAATCGATTGCGCATATTTCTCCGGCTCGACCAGAGCAGACGCCATCTCGCGATTAAAAACGAACTCTTCTTTTTCGACGTGATCAGAACGCCGGGTGCGGGTAACAACAGTCCGAGTGGCCATTTGACTAACCTATCGAGCCTTCCATCTGAAGCTGAATTAAGCGATTCATCTCAATTGCATATTCCATGGGTAATTCTTTGACCAGGGGTTCAATAAAACCTGAAACAACCATGGTAGTGGCTTCTTCTTCACTCAGGCCGCGGCTCATCAGGTAGAATAGCTGTTCTTCACCAACCTTTGAAACCGAAGCTTCATGTCCGATCGTGACGTCTTGCTCATCGATCTCGATGTACGGATAGGTATCCGAACGGGCCTGGTCATCGAGCAAGAGTGCATCGCAGACCACATTCGATTTCACGTCCTCAGAACCCTTGTGAACTTTGAGTAAACCGCGGTAAGAGGCGCGTCCCGTACCCCGGCTGATCGATTTCGAGGTAATCTTGCTGCTGGTATGCGGTGCAGCGTGGATAATTTTTCCACCCGTGTCCTGATGCTGGCCCGGTCCAGCAAAAGCCATGGAAAGAATTTCACCATGGGCGCGCGGGCCGATCAGATAGCAAGAGGGGTATTTCATAGTAAGCTTGGACCCGAGATTCGCATCCACCCATTCCATCGTCGCCCCTTCGTGGACCAGGGCACGCTGGGTAACCAGGTTATAGACATTGGTCGACCAGTTTTGAATGGTGGTGTAACGGACCCGCGCCCCTTTCTTAACCACGATCTCAATCACACCGCTATGGAATGAATCGGTTGTATAGACTGGAGCCGTGCATCCCTCAACGTAATGGACCTGTGAGTACTCGTCTGCAATGATTAAGGTACGCTCAAATTGCCCAATATTGGCCACATTCAAGCGAAAATACGCCTGGAGGGGCAGGTCAACCTTGATCCCTTTGGGTATGTAGATGAAAGAGCCGCCAGACCAGACGGCGCTGTTCAGAGCTGCAAATTTGTTATCTTCAATCGGAATAACGGTAGAAAAATATTCTCGGAACAGGTCAGGATGTTGGCGCAGGCCATCTTCGATACTCAGGAAGATCACACCCTGTCTCTCAAGGTGTTCCTGAACTTTGTGGTAAACCATCTCTGACTCATATTGAGCGCCTACGCCGGCCAGGAATTTTCGTTCTGCTTCGGGGATACCTAACCGATCAAAGGTATTCTTGATCGTTTCGGGAACATCATCCCAGGTCTTGGCTTCTTCATCCGTCGGTTTGACGTAGTAATAGATATTATCCAGGTTCAGCCTGGCAAGGTCACCGCCCCATGTAGGCATTGGGCGTTTTTCAAAATGGTCGAGGGCTTTAAGTCGGAACTCCAGCATCCAGGCCGGTTCGCCTTTCATGGCTGAAATTTGCTTTACGACCTCGCGGTCCAAACCTTTGCGGGACTTAAATACGTGTGTCTCGGGATCGCTGAAGCCGTATTGGTATTCACCAATACCTTCCAGCAGTTTTGCAT
>CAZAGA010000102.1:0-10117 GCA_964484335.1 uncultured Anaerolineaceae bacterium | reverse complement strand
CTGGTTTATTTCTGGTTTTGCTTTCAAGCGCAAGGAACGAAACATAGGTTCTCAGTAGTCTATTATACATGAAGACGACTGAAATCGTCCAATTAAAAGTTTGTGGTACGACTTCTGGCAGTTTGGATTAGAATTCAGCCATGTCCACGCAATTGCCGCAATCGAGCGAACGTTTGTACCATGATCTGGCTTATTTGTGGCCAGTGATCAGCCCGCCAGAGGAGTATGTTCCCGAGGCTTTGCAGTTTGTTGACCTGTTCAGGCGGTATGTGCTACCTCCCGGACAGCGACTGGATAATCTCGCTCCTAAGAATCTCTCGCTACTTCACCTGGGTTGCGTTGGAGGACACCTCGACTTGACCTTGAAGAAATATTTCAAGCTTTTAGGAGTCGATTTGAGCCCTGAAATGCTTCACCTTGCCCGGACGCTGAACCCCGAAGTCTTGTACCTGGAAGGAGATATGCGTACCATTCGGTTGGGCGAACGCTTTGATGGGGTTTTGATCGCTGATTCGATTGACTATATGCTGGACGAAGCTGATCTGGAGGCTGCTTTCCTGGCTGCCTGGGAACACCTTCGCCCGGGTGGGGTATTCATCACCTATGCTGAAGAAACCCAGGAGCATTTCGAGAACAACCGGACCGAGAGTTCAACCCATGCGCATGGTGATCTGGAAGTTACCTTGGTTGAAAACTTATACGACCCAGATCCAGCCGATAGTACCTACGAAATGACTTTTTTATACCTGATCCGCTCTGCAGGCAAACTGGCGATTGAATATGATCGTCACCTGGCGGGGATTTTCCCCCTGGCTACCTGGACTCGATTGCTGGAAAAGACCGGTTTCTCTATTCAGGTGCTTGAACCAGAAGGTGAGACAATGCCTTTTCTGATCGCCAGGAAATCCCTTGATAGCGGACTATAATCCGGTTTCCAATTTTTCGCGCAGCAAGGTTTCTACGGGCTGACCAGGTTGGAGCGTACCACCACCTTGGGCCAGGCGAGCATCGCCCCCACCGCGCCCGCCCCAGATGGCCAATAACCGGGCTAGCAAGTCGCGGGCTGAAAGGTCTAAACTACTGCCGCAGGCTGCAACCAGGGATATTTTGTCGCCGGCGGTCGTGGCCAGGATGCTTACCAGTCCATCCCTTTTGCTCAGCTCGCCAGCCAGCAGGCGCAGTTCAACAATCGGGCGGTTGTCAAATACTGTCAGGCTCACCAATTTCCCGCCGATCCGGGTGGCGCTTTCGGCCAGGCGATTGGCTTCCCAGGCCAGGCGCTCTGCCTGGTAAGATTGCAAGTCCTTTAGTGCTTTTTGAAGCTGCTCAGCTTGGCGCAGTACGCTGGTTGCCAGTTCTGCTTGACCGACGCTCAAACCAATGGCCAGGCTGCTGACGGTGGCGTAGCTGGCCTGGAACAACTCAAGTGCCTGCCAGCCAGCGACAAAATGGACTCGCGTCCGCTCATTCTGTTTTTCAGTCCGGACGATTTTAATTACCCCGATTTGTCCGGTCCGGCTGCAATGCGTTCCTCCACATGGGGTATAGTCAAAACCTTCGATCTCGATAATTCGGATATCTTCGCTCACCTTAGGCGCGCGCCGTAGCGGTAACCGCTCCAAAGCCTGAGGGTTGACGAAATAAGATTGTACAGGCCGGTCTTCATAGATGATCTGGTTGGCCAGATTTTCAGCCTGGGCTAACATCTCGGGTTCGATTTTTGGGGTTGGCAGATCAAGCGTGGATGGGGTGTAACCGTTGATATTTGCAGAGAGAGTATCCAGGCCATATAGGTAGACAAAACATTGGGTCAGCAGATGTTGGGCGGTATGGTGTTGGCTGTGCCGCTGCCGACGATCTGAGTCGATTGTGCAGTATACGATCCCTGGCGACACAGGACGGTCCAAGATATGGATCACACACAGCGGATTTTCTTGTTTGGTGACTTCGACTACCTGCGCCGGACCGATCCTACCGGTGTCGTGCTCCTGCCCACCTCCGGTAGGATAAAAATAGCTCTGTTCCAGCAGAACTGCTGGACGGCCATCTGGTTGGGTGAAACTTTCAGTCACAGTGGTTTCAAACGTGAGGGTCAGCGGGTCGGTCAGATATAATAATTGGAAACTGGTCCCATTTTTTGTAGCGCTCATTTTCCCATTCCATTCAACATAGTTTTCTGCCCGATTTCTTCCGCCAAGGCCGGATTATTCTCTTCTAGCAGCACCACCAGGGTCAGCGGGGCGCCGTTCCACTCCGGCAAGGTGCCGCCCAACCACCAGGTGACAACTTTATCGCCCAGGCTAGCCACAGCCAGGCTTTGCCAGAATAACTCCCCAGGCACCGCAAGCTTGCTCGCGGCAGCATTTGCCTGGGCCTCCTCGCTTACGCGCTGGCTACTGCCCAGGGTAGGCCGGAATACCCAGCCGCGCTCCCGTTCCCTGATTGCCGTGACCAGGTTCGGCGCTGGACGCACACCGTTGTTACTCAGGCTGGCTACTGCCAAAGCAATTTGAAGTGGGCTGGCTTGCAGGTCGGTGCGGGCAGTGGATGCCGTCTGCCCGCTGGGGGCAGCAGAACTGGCGGCTGGCAGGGACAGGGGTGGGCTGGTGTACAACCCGTATTTGCTAAGCAAAGCCACCCATTGGTCTGGATTTAGATTGGCTGGCTGAGTTTGTTCTGCTAGCAGCAGCGGCTCCAGGACTGGTCCGGCTGGGTAAAGCCCCTGCGCAGTACGGTTGAGCAGCGGTGAATCTGGGTTTTTCAGCAGACTTTCGCCCAGTTCCTGGATCCGGTTGGCGTTAAAGGTTGGGTGAGAGGCCATGACCAGGATTTCGCCGTTACGGGCATTCAATAAAACTAGTGCTCCTTTATTGCCTTGCATCAGCTGGTCAGCGCTAGCTTGTAAATTTAAGTCCAGGCTGGTGCGCACGTCGATTCCTGGCGGTGGTTGGCCGTAGACCAACTGGTTCCACCAAATCAACGGCAGAGGGTTGCCTTGCACACCGCGCAAGATTTCGTCCAGGCTGGCTTCCATTCCAGCCTGGCCGTAGATTGGATCGGTGTAACCTGCGACAGGCCCCAGGGCGGTGTAGCGTGCTACCCGGGTGTACTGGCCAGGTTCGCCTTCCGAAAGGTTAATTGGCTGATCATTGCGGTCGAGGATCGCGCCGCGCCGAACGGTCCGGTCGCTGATTGCCCGGCGCGGGTTGTCAGTGCGGGTCAGCAAGTCAGGGCCGCGCACGACTGCCCACCAAACTGAAACCAGCGCGGTACAAAACAGTCCAGCAAGGAGCAGCGTTCCAAGCTGCAAGAGCGGCCCGGGATTCGGCCGCACAGCTGGCTGGGTAGCCTGGCTGTTGTTGATCAGGAACAATAGCAGCAGAGACAGCACTGAAATCAGTAAGGAGGAGCCACCATAGGACACAAACGGCAGGGTTACGCCGGTCAACGGTAACATACGCAGGTTGCCGCCGATAATCAGGATACTTTGTCCGCCTAGGTAAGCTGCCAGTCCGGCAGCCAGGTAACGCTGGAACGGATCCGCAGAATTTAACGCGCTCCGTACTGCTCTTCCAGCCAGCAAGGCGATCAGGCCGATCAGAACGATCGCACCGGCCAGCCCACTTTCTTCAAATATCGCAGTAAAAATAAAATCCGAATGGGGTACGGGTACCAGACCAGGATTGCCCAGCCCAGGACCTCGACCTGCCAACCCCCCGTTTGCCACTGCAATCAAGGATTGGACAATTTGGTAGGATTGCCCGGCCGGGTCAAGCCAAGGATTGATCCAGGCGTTGATTCGTAACTTCACTACGTCGAATAGCCAGTAAGCCGCTAGGCTGCCGGTGGTCAGGCTGGCGCTTGCTACCAATAGCACCCGGCGTCTTCCGGAAGCGATGTACACCATCACGGAATATAAAAACAGGAAGACCGAGGCTGTGCCCAGGTCGCGTTGGATCAACAACACCAGCAGGGCCAGGCCAGTCATCACCAGGGTCGGAAGCAAGAGGGGCAGCAAGGCAGGCTTTTGAGTTCTGCCTGCTCCTGGGCGGGTCGGTGCCCGAAAGGCCAGCAGGCTGAAACGATCAGCCAGGTAGGCTGCCAGGTAGATCACCAACAGCAGCTTGAGCGGCTCGGATGGCTGTAAAAAGATGCCGCAGCAGCCCAGCCACATCCGCGGCCCATAACCAAGCGGATTGGTTCCCAAGATTAGCGTCAACGCGGCCAGGAGCAGTCCGCTGCTTAACCAAAGGTATTTGTACTGGCGCAAATAACGCAAATCACTCGGCAGGCGTAGGCCAATTACGAAGACTAATAATGAAAGCACCATCCACCCGGTCTGGCGTAGCCCAAATGCCGGGAAGAGGCGGTATATGGTCAGCAACCCCCAGCCCATCAGTAATCCAGCCAACGGCAATAGGAGCGGATCCCGCTTCAGCAGGCGCCGAGCGCTAAGGCGGTGGGCTAGGTTGAATAGCCCTAACCAAGCGAAGAACCCCAGCCAATGTTGCCAGGCGATATCGGCCTGCAATGAGCGAGCGCGCACCAGCGGCGCCAGGCTCAGCGCCAGGCTATAGATGGCTAAAACCAGGGCCGCTAGGTTGAGCAAGCGACCCTGGCTGCGATCCGCTGAAGTCGGGTTAGCCAGAGCGATCAAGGATTACGGCAGGTATTTGCGGACCAGTAAATCCAATTTTTGGCGGGTTTCCGGCGGGATGACCGCTGGATTGGTGATCAGGGCATTGGCCAGGGCATGCTGGCAAGTGCAAGCACGCGGTTCACTCAATCTCGCGCGTACCAGGTTGCGGATCGATTGTTGGGCAATCTCAGTATTGCGATTTAGGATTTCGACCACCATATCAACCGTTACTGGTTCTTCGCTGATATGCCAGACGTCGTAATCGGTGACGTGCGCCATTACACTGTAGCAGAGCTCTGCTTCGCGTGCCAGGAAAGCCTCCGGTGAAGTGGTCATGCCGATCAGCGCCATCCCCCAGCTCCGGTAAACGTTTGATTCGGCCCGGGTTGAGAAGCGCGGCCCTTCAATGGTAATCAGCGCTCCACCCCGGTGGAGCTTAGTGCCTGTTTCCTCAACGGCTGTGTATAGCCGGCTGGACAAGTCCGGGCAGAAGGGATCTGGGGCACTGGCATGAGCGACTAACCCATTCTCAAAGAAACTGTTATTCCGTTGTCGGGTGTGGTCAAAAAGCTGGTCGGGAATTACTATCTCCCCAGGGGCGAAGTCCTCACGCAGAGAGCCGACTGCACTAATACTCACCACTTGTTCGGCGCCGAGCTGTTTCAACGCAAACAAGTTGGCTCGGTAGTTGACTTCGCTGGGCGAAAGGGAGTGTCCCAGACCGTGCCTGGCCAAGAATACTACTGGCTGGCCTTCTAAGAGACCACCGATAATTGGCGCGCTAGGCTTCCCAAAAGGAGTATTCAAGTCGTGTTCTTGGGTTTCCTCCAGGCCTGGCATGCTGTACAGTCCAGAGCCGCCAATCACTGCCAGGACGGGCTGGTTGGTTGGTTTAATTGGCATGTTCAACTCCTTGTTCTCCGAAACTCCCTCTTAATCGCGCTGTCTATCCGGTAAGCTGCTTTGTTTTCCCGCTGTCCAGCGTCGCAATCTGAACCTGGAAAACAAGCTGACCGAAGCATAACTCATCGCCGCTCGTCAGCACCACCGGGCTGGAGACCACCTGCTGATTCAAGCGGGTGCCGTTGGTGGAGTGCAGGTCTTCAACCCACCATTGGGTCATCTGGTACGAAAACAGGGCATGCTGTCCAGAGACGGTTTTATCCGCCAGGATGAGATCGCAAGCTGGATCGCGACCGACCATTGCTTGGGTCGAGCTGCACTGAAATGCTGGGCGACTCAGATTGTCGTCCTGGAATAAACTCAGCGTCGGGATGGAGGCCGCGATCGGTAGCATGGCTTGGCGGTTCAGATCCAGCCAGACCAGCCTCATCGACCAACCCAGGAAGAGTAACAGGACGATGGTGATCAGAATGCGCAGGATAAGGAACAGAGTCGCCAGCATATCTGCGCCTCAATCGGAAAGAGAGACTTTCTGGGTATCTTCTGTGTAGGTCGTTTCCTGTCCATAGACCAGCGGTACTCCGGATAACGAGACAACATCTCCAGGGATAAGCGTACTTTGCCGGACTCTTTCTCCATTGACCCAGGTTCCGCCGGTTGAATCCAGATCAAAGATGATGTATTGGCCGTTGATTGCGCGCAGTTGAGCATGCAGGCGAGAAATCCGGGGGTCGTCGATGACCAGGTGATTATCCGGCCGGCGGCCTATGTTGATTACTGGTTGGGTCAGTGGAAAAACCTGCACCCCATCCACGATCAGGAAGGCATGCACCGGAGCTGTCTCGGTAGGCGGGTTGTCAAGGGTTTCCATTGCAGAAGTGCTACCAAGGTTAACCCGGCTGTGAGTAGCCTGAACCCGGTACTGACCAGGTTGAAGCTGGACCGATTCCAGGATGCGAATTGTTAGCGGGCTTTGAAATTCAAGGCCAACCTGGCTGCTTTCATATTGGAGAGCCTGGGTCAGTCCTTCTAACAGAATCGGATTGGCATTCAACTCCGCCGCCCACTCAGGGCTGGTGTATAGCGTGAACAGGTTCGGTCCAATGAGAGCGCCGTCTGGCCCAATCTCAATACCTGCTTGCATAATCTGCACCAGGCTCATCGCTAGGTCGCGTTGGGTTTGGACGGTTGGGAAAAGGCGCGCTGCGTTGCCTTCAATAAGGTTCTCCAGGCGCTGTTCCAACTGGTGTAAACGGGCAGTTAACTTTTGAGCTGGGTTGGTTGACTGTTTGCTCCACATCACAGGGGTATTATAATCGCAAGTCAGCGGGTCGAGATGGCAGGGATGTGGGGGTATAATCTTCATATTGGGTTTCTGGTTGGAACAAACTTGCCTGGTTTAGCGTCTTGAAGCCAGAGCATTCGTATAAGGAGGTCCCCATGCGCGTATCGTTTCGGCAAATCTTTTGGCGCTTGTTGATCTTGATTCCCTTATTGGTCAGCGCTTGCGGCCAGCAAAAGCCTCGGACAACTTCCCTGCCAACTGCCGCTCCCGATGAACCGATCCTAACCCCGGTTAAGGAACAGCCCACGAGCCCGGCAGCCCTTCCAAGTGAGACTCCCCCGATTGAGACAACCACTTCTGTAGCAATTGATTTCCCGGTTAGCGAACTGCCAGTGTTTGCCAGCTTTGCGCTGCCCGAAGTGGACCAGACGGTCATTCCTCCCGCTCTGGAAGCTGAAGCTGATCTAAGCAATGTGCGAATTTCCTTTGCACTATCTAATGAACAACTCGAGCGGCTTGGCGATGTCGGGTTCGTAGTCAGCCCTGGCGACGATAAGGAATTCTTTACTTTGTATGAGGCTGCGCGCTATGATAACCAGCCGATCTTCGTGACCAGTGATTCGCTGCTACATGTGTACCACCTGTTGTTTGATAAGGTCTTGCGGACTGCTGAAACCGAGTATTTTATTAAAATGTTAGGTGGGCTTAATCAGGCTGTTCTGGCTCGGCTGGATGCCCAATACCAGGAGTTGAAAGGCAGCGCCTGGGAAGACGCGGCGCTCCGTTCGGTAGCGTTTGTCGGCGTGACCAGCCGGTTGTTAGATCCCGAGGTGAAAATCCCGGCTTATGCCGGCGACTTGGTTCAGGCTGAGATCGCAAATATCGAGGCTGCCGATGGGATGAAGGCCTCGCCGATTTTCCCGGGCTTGGAGTTTGGCGAGGATTACACCCAATACATCCCGCGTGGCCATTACACCCGTAACGAAGCTTTGAAGAATTATTTCAAAAGCATGATGTGGTACGGCCGGATGACCTTCCGCCTGGAGGGGCGTGAGCCAGAAACCGGGAAAGCTGAGACGCGCTCAGCCCTGCTCTTGGTTCAGGCTTTGCGCAACAGCCAGGTTAACGGGCGGCCTGCGATGGATGTGTGGATGGATCTTTACGGGCCAACTTCCTTTTTTGTTGGGCGTAGTGATGACCTGACAGCGATTCAGTACCAGGACGTGATCGATGCGGTGTACGGTGAAAACCCTAGCCTGGCGTCAGTATCTGATGAGGCCAAACTGGATCAATTTATCGAGCTCGCCAAGCAGCTTCCGCCGCCGCGCATTCTCGGCCTGGTCATCATGGATACGGATGATGAGACCAAATCCACCAAAGGTCTACGTTTCATGGGACAACGCTTTGTCCCCGATGCCTATATTTTCCGCCAGTTGATGTATCGCAACGTCGGCACGCGTGATAACCGGCGTGGTCTTCCGATGGGCCTCGACTTGCTGGCGGCGATGGGTTCGGAGCGAGCTTACCAGCTTCTCGAGCGGGCTGGCCAGACGGAGTATGAAAACTACACTTCCCAAATGGAGAAAATGCGCCAGTGGTTGGGCGGCCTGAAGGTGGAAGAATGGACGGAAACACTTTACAACACCTGGTTGTACACCTTCTTCCCACTCCTGGAAGTGCCGGGGGAAAATTACCCGGCTTTCATGCAGTCAGCCGCCTGGCTGGATAAGCAATTGAATACTAGCCTGGGAAGCTGGACTGAGCTTAAGCACGATACTATCCTATATGCTAAGCAGGCTTATGCTGAGCTAGGCGGCGGCCCGCCGCCCCCACCTCCTCTCCCGCCTCGGGGTTATGTGGAGCCGGTGCCTGAATTCTACGCACGCTTAAAGGCCTTAACCGAGCTGACCCGCAGCGGCTTGGAGAACCGGGGACTGCTGGCCGAATCCGACGCGGATAACCTGGCTCGCCTGGCAGACCTGGCCGGCGCGTTGCAGCAGATGGCTGAAAAGCAATTGCGCCGCCAGGCGCTGACGGAAGAAGAGTACGAGCGAATTCGCTATTACGGCGGTGAGTTAGAGCACCTGACGATGGCCGCAGCGGATACGGAAGACACAGAAGATCCTAATGCTCCCAAGTTCCTGGATGAAGAGCCCCAAGCAGCAGTGATTGCGGATGTAGCGACTGATCCCGGCGCCGAAGGTGGGCCGAAGGTGCTCGAAGAAGGCGTTGGAAGGATCAACCCGATCTTTGTGGTGGCCCCGATTATCGACGCGGATGGCAACACCTATTTGCAAGTTGCCAAAGGTGGAGTTTTCTCGCAATACGAGTTTGTCTGGCCAGCTAGCGACCGCTTGACGGATGAGAAATGGCGACAAATGCTAGATGAAGGACAAGCGCCGCCTCTTGCTGAGTGGATAGGCAGCTTTTTCACCCAGCAGGGCGAAGCATCCGAGTTGACCCGTGCCATCCTAAACTATGAAAACGCCGTGACGTATGCATATTGGGAGCTGGGCTATGGCAACTTGACTAGCGATCCACTTCTGCAGGATATTGTGCCGGAGTTACTCGCTTTGGCTGCACAACGCCAGTATATCGGGCACCAACTTGTTTACTTGCAGGTTCGCTCGGTTGACCTTCAGGCAGATACCCTGGCAGTAGTTACTGCTCAAGAGACCTGGAAGGACCAGCTTTTCCAGTTTGAGGGAGATTATGCAGAGTATACCGAATATCCGCTGAAGGAGCGCGGCCCTTACACCCTGGACGTCACCTATACCATTGAATACCTGGATGGGTATTGGCAGGTGACGAATGCTATTTATGCCAACCAGCCACCCAACTGGTAAGCAAAACAAGGCTGGTGTTATTCACAACTTGCTGTGGATAACACCAGCCTTGCTGTTGATCCTGGCCCTGTCCGCCTTCTCAACCTGGTCTCAAGTTGAACCGGCGCGGCTGGCAGAATGGTTGTACCTTCGGGATGGCCGCGAGATCGACCCAGGGGAATCGCTGGTGGAACTGGCCGCGGTTGGCGATGTAATGCTTGGCCGCACCGTAATGGCCAATTCCCAGACCTTGTCCCGCGTAACCGATTGGCTGCAATCAGCCGATCTGGCTTTTGGCAACCTGGAAGGGGTCCTCTCGCCGCCAGGGCGCGATCCGGCGACCCTTTCAAAGAATTCTCCCGGCCAGCCCTATCGCCTGGTGATGAGCCGCCAGGTTCCCTCACTCCTACGCCAAGCTGGTTTTGACTTGCTTAGCCTGGCCAATAACCACACCCTCGACCTGGG
>CAZAGA010000101.1:0-10157 GCA_964484335.1 uncultured Anaerolineaceae bacterium | reverse complement strand
CGGGAGCAACCGCGTTCACCCGGATCCCAAACCTGCCTAGCTCACGCGCCCAGACTTTGGTCATGCCAATGACTCCCGATTTGGAAGCAACGTAGTTGGTCTGGCCAAAGTTGCCATCCAGGCCCACAATCGAAGTTGCATTCAGAATTACACCACCTCCCTGTCTGGCCATCACCGGGGCAACAGCCTGGGAACAATTGAACACTCCCTTCAAGTTTACCGATACTACCAGATCAAAATCGGCTTCTGGCATTTGTCCAACCAATTGACCTTCTTTGAACTTGATCAACAGACCATCCCGTAAGACCCCGGCATTATTGACCAGGATATCAATGCGTTGATACTTTGCCACGACTTCATCTATCCAGGCTTGGACCTCTGCCCGGTCAGCTACGTTTACTCGATAGAAGGCTGCCCGCTCCCCAAGCAACCGGGCGGTTTCCATCGCAAGAAGTTCATTGACATCGCAAATTATTACGATCGCGCCTTCTTCGGCGAAGCGCAGTGCAGTCGCCTTACCTATTCCAGCCGCGCCACCAGTTACCAGGGTAACTTTCTCCTGCATTCGCATATTATTCCTCCAATCTTCAATACTCGTCATATCACAAGAATGTAGAAAATATTGATGAAAGCCAAGCGCCGTACTCAGGCTTCTCTTTTTCGGCGGGAGTGAGCTTTCTCCAGGTTTTCGCTTACCCGGTAGGCAACAATCCTGGCAATCAAGTCATATGGAATCGGCTTTTCCAGGGGAAATCGGATCGATCCCTTCCCCCCAAAGTAAGGGGCCAGTTCTTCCTCAAATTCTTCAATCCCACTTGGCGCAGGATAAAAACCAATGTGGTTCTTATGAGCAGCAAAATGTACCAGGTTACCGTATAGGAAAAAAGTGGGCATCTGGTAGCTGATCTTCTCCTCTGCTAGCGGGGCAGCAGCCTTGATGACCGCCCGAATCTCGGACAAGATCTTTTGAATTTCTACAGGAAAGCTTGCGATATAGGCGTCGATCGACGCATAGCCGGTTGGTTTGTCGCGCATTATTCCTCCTTTCAGGCTTCAAATACTGCGATTGCTCGCACCGGCGAGCCAGTACCGCCCCGAATTTTCAAGGGTAAACCGATAAACCGGAACCGCCCCCGGTCCACCAGGCAGTGGAGGTTGACCAGGTTTTCATAATGGGTGAAGCCCATTTCTCCACAAACCCGGTGAACTGCCTTGTTGGAAAGATGACGCACCCCCGGCGAGGCCATCTCGACCCCGAAGGCGGCAACCGCCTGCAGCCCAAGCCAATGGACTGCATCTGCGCTGAGACCGGGACCATTTTGCCAATCCTGAGTGCCAAATGCACGCCGGTAATGATCCGTATACAAGAGAACCGTATCACCCGGCTGGATTTTAAGGCCAGTCCTGACCAGGGCGCGCTCCAGATCGCCTGGCTCAATCAACTCGCGCAAACCCTTATCCGAGAGATCAAGACACAGACCGCTCGTATAGAACATGTTGAGCGGCATCGTTTCGATCGATTGATCGCGGAACTCGCGCCCCATGTGGTTTAAAGCGTCCACATGCGTACCAGTATGCTCACCCAATACCAGTCGGTTCACGGCCGGAGATATGGTATGGCTGCCAGAGATGCCTTCCAATTCTTCGTGGGAAACATGCAACTTGATCTCCACATCAGGAAGCCCTGGGAACACGGGCATCCCAGAAAATATTTCCTGGCTTAAGTCAATTATTTCTAGCATAACGGGCACTCCATGGTTCAATTATAATAAAAGATACGTCAATCGATTGATATCTGTCACCGTCGACAAGCCAGCCACTGCTAAAGAACAAAAAGATGCAATCGTGATTGGCAATAGAAAGATCCATTCAAGCCCAAAATAGCAAAGTATGCATCTCCAAGTTGGCAAACAAACCGGATATCCGACAGCCTGCAGAGGCGATCGCTGAAGGGCGGCGGATGGCATTTGAGATACTCACCCAGTGGCGCAACGAATAAAAAAGCTGACCAGGGGAAAAAACCTGGCCAGCCTGAACAGATCACAAACTCTACTTTAGTTTTATAACAAGGGTCGGAACTTATAGCCGTACATACGACTCGGTCTGCGGAGGAGATGTGAGAGTTTCAAACTAACGGTTTGCGTTAGCGGCGGACGGGGGGTGGGGTAGATAAAAGCCTGAGAGTAGTATAAGCCCGAAGCTAGAAAAATGCTCATAAGTCGCGCAGAATCCCCGCTGTCCGCTGCACGCTTTGTTGGGCAGTTCTTTGTGTCTCTCATTTTCTGTATTTCCACATGTAACCAATTTTATTGAATGACACAATGGTAAAGCTTATGAGAGGTGCGTAAATTACTAATGGAGGACAAATGAAAACAAAGCCCATTAATTTTTCCACGCCTGTGCCACAACCATATTCGGATGTACCGCAACTAAACATCCAAAACAACAGAAACCATATCGAAAATGAAACAAGGAAGGCGATGATAGATGCTTTCATTTTTGATGAAAAAGAGTCGCTTGACGCATTTCCGAATCGCTCAAAATGATACCCCGTGAAAAGCGATAAGGTTATAGCGATGAGTAAAGGAAGTCCGAGGATCAAAATCATTCTTAAGGAAGCAGGAATAATAGCTGCAAACGGATACAGCAAAATTGGAGATAAGCCAGAAGAAATGGCGGGAAACGAGATTGACAAGTTTTTAGATATATTTCCCCAAAGCGGCTTCCAAGAGCCTGCAATGGTTAAAACTATACCCACCAAAAATAAAATCCCGCCAACAATTGTTGCAAGCAAATCGAAACTATTTATTGTGCTAGATGAGATTATCAAGCCTGCCAATATACCAAATATGCCGAGTATCAGAAACAAGACATTTTTATCAGGCATGTTTTCTCATGCTTTCTTCCGTCAAAAACACTATATAGAATAACTGCCCAACGGCTTGGCTCACCTGCCGAGCGGCGCCAGCTCAGAACCACCGCCAACCCGAACCATTGCAAGTAAACCGCGCCGCTTACCATCCGAGCGAAGCGAGGTCAGGTGCAGCCGGTGTTGGGCTGTTTGTCTATATTGTCAAGGTATTTCTGTGGTTTGAACAGTATCAATCTCAAATCCAATAACCCAATATGGCCCTTGGCAATTCGGTGGCAAGTTCTGGAGTAATTGCTCGTCAGGATGTGTAGTTTCACCTCCACTAACCCGAACTGTATCGCCGAAGCGCAGTACAATTTCACTGATGTTTCCTCTTTCAATACCTGAAATTATCCTGACCTCATCTCCTTCAATCGTTGCTGAAACATCTGGAGTCCAGACAATCGCATAATCAACAGCGTTTTCCTTATCTCGTATGCGAATACAGCCATCAACATTTGTTAACTCTCCTATTACTTCAGCAGTCCAGGCTGTAACGACTACCTCTTGGGTGGGTGTGGTAGCAGTAATAGTAACTTCGGGTATTTTTTTCCCACATGCTGCAAGAGATATTAATAGACTAAGAACGATCACCAAATTAATTAATCGTATTCTCGACAAGCAACGCGTACTCAAAGAGAAATTGTGTAACATATACTTCACTCCTTGCTGTTGAAAAAATTGTTGTGTGTTCGGTTACTTAATGGCAATCGGCAGATATACACGATATGCTAATGTCAGCCCCAAGATGTCATGAATTATATCTACTGGGCCATAAATAGCACAAGGAGTACCGTCACCCAATTCACAACTATAAATGGCAGTTCCATAGGCCGTATTCGACAAGAACCATGGACCACCGCTGTCTCCTCCTTCCACTGTTACATCGTCTACCCGGACGTTAGTTCCATTGACATATACTTCGGCGATGAGCCCACACTCTCGCCCCGTTGTTTTTCCATACTTGCAAACGAAGTCTCCAACTACTTGACTTTCTCGAAACTTTTCGCCAAGGATAGCACGTCCGCCTAGTCCATCCTCTATCCTGCCGACAACATTGAATGCATGGTCGCCTCTATGCCATTGAATATCATAATCACCTCCAGTAGTACCCGCTTTAAAGGGGAGTAACACGCCATTATAATATTGCTGATTACTACAATGCCCCGCTGTTGTTATACCTGCGGTTCCTTCATTGTCAACTACAGCGAATCCGCTCGTACAAGTCGTTAACGCAAGTCCACCATAGATATCTGTGACTTCTTTTCCAATCTCATTAACTTTGATTATATGGGTATGTTCAGGCAACACAATATTCGAATCCCGAAAAAAGGTGGACACTTCTGCTGTATCGAGCACGTAAATCTCGACTCTATTCTCCATCACGTTGATACCCGTCCTAAAAGGAAAGTTTGATTGATTCATAATTTGAGTGGCTTGTAATTGTTCCAATTTGAGTTCTTCAAGGTTTATGTCCGCTATTCGCACCTCAACCAAATTAAACAATGGCGTGTTTTGTATGTACGACTTGATAGTCGCACTACCATTGCTTGTAAATCGGGCAATTACCCGATATTCAGGTTCATGTTGAATCCATAACCCTGCAAACGTAGTGTTTTCGTTTGTTACCAAACTGGCATTTAGTTCCTCTACGATGTCTTGAAGTGTTAATCTCTTCGTAGCTTCATCAATACTAACGCCATACATAGATGCATACGTTTCAGCATCTGCAAGCAATGCTTCTTTAATCTCTACACTTCCATTATCAGGTGGAGTGTTCCCTGTAGATACAGGTGGTGGATATGGAAATGATTGACTTGGCAAGGAAGGTGGAGGATATTGGTCTAGTTCCAATGCATTATTAGCCGATTCTGGTGGTGGGTACGGTACCTGTTCCGCTGCCACAGAGAACCGACTCAGAGGAAACAGAGAAGAACCAGCTACCAACATAACCAATAGCAAAATAAACAGGAATGGTCGCAGTGAGTCTTTCATTTTTTCCGTCTCCTTCTTGTGATAACTAGCGTGGATACAACAGCCCAACGGCGTGCGTTACTTGCGGTGGGTGGGAGGGTGGACTCCCTGTCGAAACGGAAAAAACCTAAAGCCAGAAAACTGCCGAAAAACGCGCCGCGTACCCACCGTCAAGTGCACGCTGTGTTAGGCGGCGTTTCGACTTCACTGCTTGATTATCCACAGAACACGGTCATACGAAGAGATGTAATGTAGAAACGTTGTGATGCCAAGAATCCATGCCAATACTATGAATTTCGAATCATAGAGTGCCCAAGTGGCGAATGCAAACAACGCTAACTCAAATATTAGCCGCAAAATACCTGGTATTGCAATGGGGGCTGTTCCTGGGTCATTGGGAACTCGAAATGTTGCCCAAAGGGTTGCTGCGATAATCGGCATTCCTGCTGCCAGAAGAAAACCAACCCAGCCTTCACCTTTTTTCCATCCCCAAATCCCCAAGGAGATTAAGGCGGCTATCTCCAGCAAAAAACGTAGCGCCAAATTAACAGGATGAGAACTCATGGCAATCCCTCCACATGTGCTTTGAGTATCTGCAAAGAATTTTGCAATGATTTTTCCAAGAAATTCGGGTCAAATAATTTTAGGATGCGAGGAAACCAACCCGAAAGTGACTCTTCCGTCTGTACGAATGTACCCTCTTTATGCTTTTCAAATCTCCAGATATGTATAGCATCCATACCCAAAGATTTGCCTGTCCAGGCAATACTTTGCATTGGTTCTAAAACTTGAATAGCAGATGTGATATTAAGCCCCTTTGCTTTCCAATAAAACATCGTTCCTGTTGATAATGTGCCATCTAATTTTGATGAGGTTACATCAGGTTGCCATTTAGACCAGTGGTCTATTCTGGTAATTTCTGACCATACTTTTTCCAAAGGTGCAGAGATTAGAATATCCTTCTTTGCACTTAATGGGGCGTCACGATCAATCTCCATGGAACCTCCTAAATTAATTCTTGTTGAGAATACTTCGTCAGCCGCCTAACGGTTTGCGTTACCTGCGCTGGGGCGGGGACGGCGAAGCCGTCCAGCCAGAAAAATGCTTAGGCGTGTGAAACTGCTTGGGATGTGCGCAGAATCCCCAGCGTCAGGTGCACGCTTTGTTGGGCGCTGTTGGTAGGAAGACTCGTTCATCTTTTCTCCCACCACGCATATCTATATTCTTTCTCGTTTCGATAACCAAGTTTTTTAGCAAGGCGTACAGATGGCGTATTCTGTTTTGCACAATCCCACCACGTTGAATAGCCTTGTGTTTCGCATGTTTCAATAAGTTTTGCGCAAGCTATTGTTGCAAGACCCTTTTGCCGATAATTTTCATGAGTGGTTACTCCGACTTCAATTACCCCATGTGTAGGCGCGCCAGTTGCCGCTTCACAGACTAAAAAATCACCTTGAACTAATAACATCCCAAGAGTGCGTTGCATAACATTTTCTATTGAACCAAAAGATGCAAGAGTTGAATCGTAGTCGAAAGATTTTTTGAACAATTGCTCATCACGGGATACCAAATCATAATCTGACGGTAGTTGCGAATAAAGCGTTACCAAGTTTGTTTCAACAGATGAGCGCTCTGTGAAATAAAAAGTAAAACCATCGTAATCTGGATTGGCAGGGAGTATTTTATTAAGCGGGCTATCCAGCCAACACCCGACACCTATGCCGCCAAACTGAAAAAAGTGTTCAAATACAGATGAAATAACCGAAGAATTTATTTGACCGCCAAAATAAAGTGTTCCATAAATTCCTTCCCGTACTACTGCCCAATCTGGTTGAATTAGGTTGTCAACCAAAATCTGCCCTGTGATGACGCCTTCAAGAACATTGAAAGCGCGGGGCATGGTTGGGTTATTCAAATCAAACAGATTTAAGATTTCTTGAGTTACTTCTTGTTGCGTGATTGATTGCATAGGCAACACTCATTCCACTGAATATTTACAAGATAGTTTTATGACCAAGCGCCCAACTATTAATAATACAGCAATTATGCCGTATAGCTTATATTATTAGTATGATATACTGCGTATCTGCCGCCTCATCATCTTGTGTTCTGATACGCTCATATTTCGGTAATTTTAGCACGTTTCTATAACAGAGAGGCTCTTCATGACTGATCAGCCCATCCCAAAACCAAAAAAACTGCTCGACCAACTGCGCGACGCCATCCGCATCAAACATTATTCCTATTCCACCGAAAAAACGTATGTCCATTGGGCAAAGCGCTATATTCTCTTCCATAACAAGCGTCATCCAGTCGAAATGGGCGCGCCGGAGATCGAAGCCTTTCTCTCTCACCTGGCACAGGATGGCAATGTCTCCGCTTCAACCCAGAACCAAGCCTTCAATGCCCTGCTGTTTCTGTATCGCAACGTGCTGCATGTCGAGTTAGGTGCAACCATCCATGCTTTGCGCGCCAAGCCCGCCCAGCATTTGCCGACAGTTCTTTCGAAAAGCGAAGTGAGCCAGGTATTGAACGAGATGGATGGTCTGCACCAATTGATGGCACGCCTGCTCTACGGCTGCGGACTGCGCTTGATGGAATGCCTGCGCCTGCGCATCAAGGATATTGACTTCGAGCAGTCCCAAATTGTGGTTCGCGAAGGCAAGGGTGAAAAGGATCGCCTGACGATGCTGCCCGCCAGCCTGGTTGAACCGTTGAAGGCGCAAATTGCTTTTGTGCAGAAACAGCATGCACGCGACCTGGCCGCTGGCTTTGGCTCGGTGGAACTGCCCTTTGCTCTGGCGCGGAAATATCCGAATGCCGATGTAGAGCTGGCATGGCAGTATGTATTTCCATCTGAACGCCTGTCCACCGACCCGCGCAGCGGCATCACTCGTCGCCACCATCTCGATCCCAGTGGGTTGCAGCGCGCGGTGAAGGCTGCTGCGAAATTATCGAAAATCAACAAGCCAGTAAGTCCACACACTTTCCGGCACTGTTTCGCCACCCACCTCTTGGAAGCCGGCTATGACATCCGCACCGTACAAGAACTGCTTGGGCACAAAGATGTCAAGACCACGATGATTTACACTCATGTCCTTAGCCGCGGGCCGAAGGCAGTACGAAGTCCGCTGGATTGACAAGCGCTTTTGAGAACCAAACAGAAAAGCGCTCCTCCTGGTTGGGTGAGCGCTTTTGATGTACTGATCCTTAAGAGTGATTACCGCTGACCGGCCAGCACCGGCCTGAACTTATAGCCATAAACGATCAGCCCGCGCTCATCGCCATCCTGGCGCAAGCGGCGGGTGACCATTTCAACCGGCATACCAATTTCAACAGATCCATCGCCCAAATCGGTCAGCTGGGCAGTTACCAGAGGCCCTTCTTCCAGCTTAACCAGGGCAACGGTGTAGGGTGTATTTTCTTCATATCCGGCCGGCGGTTCGTAAATCGTGGTGTAAGAATAAACTTCCCCGCGCCCGCTGAACTGAAAAATGTTCTTGGCTTCCTTGCCGCATTCAGGACAAATATCCCGAGGTGGGAATATCTTTACCGAGCAATGCGGGCAAACTTCACCTTGCATTCCGTAGCGTTGCTGGCGGAGACGCCAGTGGCGAGAAATTTCCATCATGAACTCTATCGATATTTTCGACTTAAGAATTAAGCACTCAAAACATGATTGGGAATAGCAACCGGCTGAGCATAGAGATCAGCTTGGCTATTCAACATTACTCTCTGGCCATGACCACAATTGGGACATACTTCGCGCACTGGGAACATTTTTGCGTCGCAGTTCGGGCAACTGCCACCCTGCATACTATAGCGTTGTTTGCGAATTCGCCAATGGCGTGGAATTTCCATGTTGGTTCTCCTCTAAATTTACAATTCTCTTCCGGCTTCTTCAGCAGCCAGACTATCGAAGATTACTAACCAAGAATAATTTTATGATCGACAACTCTCAAGAACTATCAGCAACCTTTATTTTGGAGAGAGATTTCTTAGAAACACTCTCAAAAGCTATCAAAGGGCTTCCAGAACGTGGGTCACGGCGCTCGAAGCCGGCCCGCCCAGGCTCTGGATCAAGGCACGCTGCGGATTGGCGAGCTGGTTCTTTCCTGCCTGGCCGCGCAATTGAAGCACAGCTTCAACAGCCTGATAGACACCCGTCGCCCCACCGGGATTGCCGCGCGCTTTGAGACCACCCATGGTGTTAACTGGCAGAGAACCCTGTAAACCGATGCAATCGCTATTCGATAATTTCCAACCTTCGCCAGGAGCAGCAAATCCGGCCGCTTCAAGAGATAGGGCGGTAAAGATCGAGAAGGAGTCATACAACTCCAGAAAATCTGCCTGGAGAGGGGTGATGCGCGCCTTCTGACAGGCCCGCTCAATCGACACTCGAGCCGCGGTTAGCAGCAGGGGGTTGGGCCGGTCATGCAAGGCAAGCGTATCAGTAGCAAAGCCAGAACCAGCAATGCGCACCTGGCGAAATGGATAACCGGCTGGCAGCAATTCGGACCTAGTCAAGACCAGTGCCGCGGCGCCATCGGCGTTGGGAGCAGCATCAAACATATTCAGCGGCGGGCAAACTGCACCTGCAGCATTATAGACTTCGGCGCTAATCGCTTTGCGAAACATGGCATTGGGATTGGCAACGCCATTTTGATGAGCATTGAGGGCGAAACCAGCAAATGCATCCCGCGGGACCTGGTATTCGTACAAATAGCGGCGCATCAGTAACGCGGCCTGAGATGCCAAGGTAAGACCATGCACCGCTTCGTAGTCATTATCTCCAGAGGTGATTAATGAGCCTTCAACCTCGCCGCCAATCGTGTCGGTCATTTTTTCGACGCCGACCACCAGGGCAACATCAACCATCCCAGAAGCAACTGCCATGTAGCCTGCTCGCAAAGCAGCCCCACCCGATGCGCCGCCTGCCTCAACCGTGGTCGCTTCAATCCCAGTGAAACCGGCATAATCGGCTACCAATACACCAACGTGGGCCTGACGCGAGAGCTGTGGGGCAAGCATATTGCCAACAAACAATGCCTGAGGACCCAGCCCGCCCGAATCCCGGATGGCCTGGTCAATAGCATGAAAAGCCAGCTCGCGCAGCGAGATATTCCAGTGTTCGCCTACCTCAGTCTGGCCGATACCAGCAATCACAACATCTTTCATCGAGTCACTCCCATCAACCCAGCCAGAGGCTTATTTTAAGGTCAGCTTGCCGCGATAGCGAGCATAGGTAGCATAATCGATCGGCGTGCGGCGG
>CAZAGA010000100.1:0-10226 GCA_964484335.1 uncultured Anaerolineaceae bacterium | reverse complement strand
GTCCTAATAGGCTGGCCAACTCCACCGGCATCCTGGGAATCGCCGTTCTTTCGGGTTGCATCGCCAGGTAATCGGCCAGCGCCTCGCCGGCCGCCTGCCCTGCCATCCAGGTGACTTCACCGGTGAACATTTCGAGAATCGAGACCCCCCAGCTCCACAGGTCGGTCTTTCGGGTCAGCGGCTTTCCAGCCGCCTGCTCGGGAGAGCAGTAAGCCGGGGTCATCCCCCCTGAGCTCACCAAGATACTTTGTCCGCTAGAAGAGGCCGTCACTGCACCGATCGCGCCGGCCCGGGCCAGGCCAAAATCGGTCACCTTGGCAACCCCATCGGGCATCATCATCACATTGTGCGGCTTGATATCCTGGTGCACCAGGCCCTGCCCGTGAGCAAATTGCAAGCCCCAGGCGAACTGTATCGCCACATCCAAGATCCGAGCCAGGGCAGCCTCCTGGCCGCCCTCGTACAGCCAACCCTGGTTGATCCAATCCTCCAGGCTTCCGCCGGCGACATACTCAGCGAAAATGCGCGGGATATTGGCAAGGTTGCGCACGTAGTAGCAACTGACAATGTTCGGGTGCAGTCCCAGGTTTACCCAGGTCTCCGCCTCGCGGATGAAATTCTCCTGGCCGCCGGCTTGGGCAAAGATTTCCGGCCGGGGGCTTTTCACCGCCAGGTCGATCTTCCAGCCGCGATGGTAGACTTTGTAGACCTTTCCCATCCCGCCTTCGCCGAGAATCGCGTTGACCTCGTAAGTATCCAGAATGACATCGCCGGCCTGCCATTCCAGAGGCGCCTGCGCCTCGGCTGCGGCCTGTGCCGCCAGCTCACTCGGGCTGGGTCCAGACCCGCTTCCTACTGAAGCTTCCGCCACGCCAGGCTTTTGCAAAGCTGGTTGAAGTTGGGTTGCAGCGCCGGTGCTCGCGCCGGCTGGCGCTGGATGTTGCTCTTTCTTTCCCAACAGCCGATCGAGCCAGGACCTTTTTTGTGACATGGCGTTATCTCCTGAATGCCTGATTGGAATCTGAATAGGTTGGGTGGTGAATAAATTGTACCCATCTTTTGGGCTGCGGGACACAAGCCAGCCAGCACGAAATCAAACAAACTGGTCGCCTCCGGAACAATTAAATGAGCGTATACTTAACTTGAGCGACGGTGCACTATTGTTCTTTCAGGCATGCGGGTGAATAGCCGTCGCAGAATGAGAGCTGGAAAGATGAAACGCTTTCTACTTTTCCTTATCCTGACAACCCTCCTGCTGGCTGCTTGCGGCAGCAGCCCGGCGAAAAACCTGCCTGCAGCCGCACCACCAGCCACGGCTATACCCACAACCCAGCCAACTGAAAAGTCAATTGCCATCTTCACCGCTTCCCCGAGCGCTGCTCCCACGCCCACCTTCACCCTGCCGCCGCCCACTGAAACGCCTGACCCATGCGCTGGCGCAACCTCCAGCGGAGCAAGGCAGAAATTTACGTACGCTGAAATCGTGCCTTGCCTCGATGGGCCTGAAAAAGTGTACCAATTTATGCTCAACAACCTGGCCTGGGACCCTGGTTGGGATGGCAGCCAGTATGGCGGGAACGCCTATTCTCCCGCCAGTGAAGTCTACGCAAATGGCACCGATGATTGTGATGGGCTGGCCGAGTTCGGCGCCTGCGTTTTAAGCCAGCACGGTTGGGAAAGCTATAACCTGGCAATCAGTATCATCGGGCCACAAGGGCACAATGTCACTGGCTTTGTAGGTGCAGATGGGAAGTATTACGCCATCAACATGGGACAGAGCCGGGATGACCCCAGTGGCGGGCGCACCCTGGACGGGCCTTTTAAGAGTTGGGAGGAGCTGGCCCAGGAGTATATCAACCGGGGCTACGCCGCTCCCAACGGCGTGATCTGGCTCTTTTCCCCCTGCATCACCGAACGCATCCTGGGAGATGCCGTGGTTAACCTACCCCACAAGGAAATCCGGTGAAAACCTTGGATTACAAGATCCGCATTTCTGCACCGGACAAATTGGCTGGTTTTATTCACAATTACGACGATCAATGCCCACACCAGGATCAGTGCGCTAATAATCCCCGATGACAGGAGTTTTCTAATCAATCGATCATGGGGAGGTGTTATCCCATTCACAAACAAAATAAGTACCGGTACCCACTGGGGCTTCTGTAACATCATCCCAGGTTAAATCCATATGATCAGAGAACACCAGATAATGATCTCCTGGCTCGCGTAGATGCCCATATAGGGGATCCCAATGTGTATATTCCCAGGGTTCTCCGCTCACCCATGACCATTTATCATCCTCGAGCTCATCCGTGGCGCCCAGCCAGAGGCAACAGTCAGTTCCTAATCTATAAACAAATACATTCTCGTTGTAATCTTGTATTGTAACCAGATACCCACCCCAAGAAGCACAGGTATCCCTGGCCTCATGCCAGGGCACTTTATCATCGACAAACAAATACAGGTGTTGGTTGGCGGGATTCAATGTCCTCAGGTCAGGCGTTGCGGTAAGGGTTGGGGTTGGAGAAGGTGGTATGGGCGTGAATGTGGCTGAAGTCGTTGGGATTGATGTAGATGGAATGGGTGTGAAATTGGCTGAGGTCGTCTGTGTAAGTATGAGTGAGGGTGCGTATAGGACAGTGGAAGTCGAGGTTGGGAACAGGCTGGACAATATTGGCACCTCAGAGCGCTGATTCCAGAGCACAATGCCGACCAAACCACAAAGAATGATCAACGCCAGGCTGACTTTGTTCCAGAGGCCGGTATGGCTTTTCCTTACAGGGGAGGCAACAGACGAAACGGGTGGGATGATTTCGCCGGAGAGGGGTGTGATAGCTGGCGTAGTCTGAGCCTCTTCAAAGGGTCCTGCTGAAATGAATGACTTTACATACCCAACGAGGGTATCGATCTGTTCCTGTGTTGGCGGATTCATCGCATCCAGCCAGTGGGTGCGCGCCAGATAATACTCCTTACCCGGCTCTGGAGCAATATTGTCGATTTTGAAGGGGATGATGATGAGATTTTTATTGGAAGCCAGGATCAATTCACGACTGACATCTCTGGATAAGTTTGAACTGGTTGAGAAAACGAGCACCATCACCCGGCTTGAGGCGATGGCATTCGAGATTGCTTCCGGCCAGTCCAAACCAGGAGCGATGTCACGCGGTGCGATCCAGCAGCGTATGCAATTGCTTTCAAGGTGGCGCAGAGTGTGTCGGCAACCGGCTTATCTTTGTGGGAGTAGGAGATGAAAACATCATGTACCATTGAAGGATATCTCCATGATTATTTTATCCTGTTAACTGTACGCCCCCCTTTTATTCCGCCGGAATCCTCCTGGCAGGTAACCCGCCCGCTTACGGATTTTCACGCTTTCGCATTGAATATCATACTCAAAGGTACGTGCCGAGTCGCTCGTGGGCCAGGCCGGGCCGAACAGCAGCTTGATAGTCGTCGTTATGCCCGCGCCATTCGATCCCCAAAAAGGCAAAGATCGAGTGCTGCCTGACTGCCAGGTTGAGATCCTTCAAGGGCTGAACCCCCTGATAGTTCTTGCTAAGATGATCTATTTCAGTAACCAGTGGGCCGGAAGAGTCGAGATCCATCAAGCATCCCTCTTAAGGTTCCACGGCTGGCTTGACAGGCTCCTTTTCATTAATCAATACCACGATAACAATCCCCAGCACCAATCCCACAACTCCAAAGATAAGCCCTAGGTTCGCCATCGTTTCTAACATACAGTTTCGAGGCTGGCTTAGTTTCCAGATTTCCCCATTCGATGTGATCGCATACGAAACGATCGGCCCTGGGCAGAACTCGCCACTTTCACCAGTCAGCAAGCACTGCTGGATTTTCCCGCCAGCAGCCTCGAGCTTGCGGATTTCTTTCTTACCGCAGTCACTGACGCTATCCAGCTCGGGATCCTGGCTGATTTCCCAGGCTGCAGCGTTAAGTCTCGTCCCGTAGCGATAGCTTTGACCATCGGCAGCCCGGATAATGGGTGACGAGCAAAAGAAACCGCATTCGATGGATATCCCCAACAATGCTTCTGCTTTTGCAGGTGGATCAGGTAAGCGTACCGGCGGGTCATAGGGTAGCTTAATCCAGGACACAACTTGAAGCCCAGCCCATTCGACAACGATCACGCAAACAACAATGATGACCAACGAGAGGAAAATTTTTAACAGTTTCATCCCCAAACCCCTCCGGCTCGCTGAAGCATAAGCTGGCGCTGAAGCGCAGCGTCTCGCGGGCGGTCATGCTTTCAATATCACTTTACCACCAATATAAGTTTGATTCAAGACTGCACCACCACAGTCACCTCAAAGGTTTTCACGGGCGCGACCTCGGTTTCCCAGGCACGTTTGTAATCCAGGTGCAAGGGAGTCTACCCCTGGGCGATGGCTTTGAACTGCAATACTAGCTTACCCGGGGAGCCAAGTTGATCCGTTACAGAAGTTACTTCGGCCTCGCCCATCCGGATCAGCAGGACCGGGTCCTCCGGGACTAGTATAATCCTAGATATCCCGAATGAATCTTATTTCATTCAATTCACCAAATGGCTGGTTGCTGACACTTTCTAACAGCAGGTGAACTTTCCCACCTGCCTCTCGCAACCAGGCAGAGGGAAGCACCAGCCGATCGTACGCGCCGCCGGTCATAAGTGGGCGCATTTCAGATGGTAGCCAGATGCGCCCAACCAGGCGACTGCCCACCCAGGCTGACAGCTTAATTCCCTGTCCGGCTAGTTGCAAACCCCAACCCTGTTCCCAATCTATCTCCAGCGGGAGGTCAGCATGGAGCCAGGCCATTTCTCCGCGGGGCAAGGTAAGTGGGAATTTCACTGATTCTATCTGTGGAACGGGGCTTCCTGCCAGGGCGCTAAGTTCTGCTTCGCCCCAACCTACCAGTTCCCAACCCTGAATCGCATTTCCCTGATAGAGAACCACTTCACCACTGGGTCGGCGGAAAGGCTGACCTAAAACAATCGCCAGCCGAGCCGTTTTCCTGCCTCTCAACCGGCTGCTTACATCGATAAAGGGATTGAATGGGTTGACCACTCCCACCAACTGCCCGGCAATGAACACTCGCGCATTCACTTGTAAACCGGGGAAATGCAAAATTTGAATATCAAAACTGGATGAAGGAGTTAAATCACGATAATACACTCCCTGCGCTGGTTCATCGGTGGTGGACCAGCCGCCGAAATAGAGCATGGGCCAGGATGGGTCGATATCCACAGCCGGGGCTTGCGCTCGGTCCTGGTAGAACCAGTTTGGGGTCAGGTTTTCATGTTCCTGGATAGAGGTCACTCCGCCCAGCCCGCGCAGGGCTTTCAGCCGCAGGGACGGGAGCCGGTGGTCATCGAAATTAGCGTGACCCCAAATTTCTGTGCGGATAACCAACTGGGAAAATTTGGATAGGGTAATGCCTTCAGAGAGAGGCAGGAAGGCCTCTCCGCCATTCGGCGCAAGCGTGCCCAAATAGTGATCGTCCAGATAAATCGAAAGAATATCCCCGCCTGAATGCACCAAGAAACCTTTCAAATCCTTCGCGGTAGGGAAAGTCGCACGATACCAGCCAAAACCTCGGCAAATGCTGTTTTGTTCCAGATGGAGGTGGTTCGGAAAGCATGGTTTTGCAGATTCAAACCACTCCGCAGCGCAAGGATCAACAGGGATCATCCGCCAAATCGCATGGATATCAGATTCCGGCTGTGCCGAGTCAACCTGCCATGCTTCCACCCCGGCCTTTTCCAGGCTGGTAACTTCCTCCCGGCTGAGAGCTTTCAAAACTAATTTTTTACCATCCTGACCGGTTAATTCAGCCCGGGCTGAAATAGCGGACTCCAACCATAGCCGCCAGCCAGCCGGAACGGCTTCTAATTTCCAGCCTTGATGATTACCCAATGCCGACCCATCCCACCTGAGAACTATTTCAGCCTCGCCAGCAACTGCAAAGGTCAATTCCAGTGTGTTGTCGCTACCAGCCCAGTCCACCAACTCGGCGGTGGAATACGCAATCTGCCCAGGGACACCCCAGCGGGTAAGCGGATAATCAGCCAGCACAAACGGACAGGTGTTGGGGTCAACGATCAGTTTCGTTTTAACAGAGAATTGGCTGACAGCCTCGCCCACGCAAACCTCGACTGGCTTTTCACCGGGATTGGGTAGCCCGATTAGCCAGCCACCGTCTTTCAACGCCAGGACCGCTGCATCGACCCCCTGGACAAGCAGCGGTGGGGTATCTACCGCTTCGGATAGCGCCAAAGCCGGACCCAAAGCCCTGATCATCTTCGAGATAATCAGCGCCTCGCGACCTTCGGGACGCACCTTCCCAGCGGGGGAAATCATCCCGCCGAAGTCATAGTGCGAGGTCATGAAAGAGAGCGGATCACCCCAATTGGTCACGCTGGTGGTAAATCCAAAATCGGTGCCACCGGTTTGTAGGTATGGCCCCAGCAGCTTTGCACCACCCGCCAGCAGGCGACGTAAATCGGTATGGGAGCGGTTGGTTTCGATGACGCACAAAGGCAGGCCCTGTGCACGCAGGGTTTTGGAATAATGGCGGACACGCGGTTCCAGTTGCGGGTCACGGGGATCGAAATATACGTTGCAGGCGGGAGCTACCCCCTCCACATTGCCAGTTGCGCCAGGGATATCGCCCTGCCCAGAACAGGCGATCAGCGGGACAGTTATACCTTGCTGCAGTGCCATGTCACGCAGGGCAGTCATGTAACCGGTGCGATCGGTGCAGTCATAAAAATCCAGTTCGTTGTCGAGCTGCACCAACACAATCGGTCCGCCACGTTCAACCTGGAATTCAACCAGGATAGGCAGGATTCGGTCGAACCACTTTTTGACGGCCTGTAAAAATTCAGGGTTGTTGTCACGCAATCTCAAGCCAGGGATGGTGCACAGATAAGCCGGCAGGGCGCCGCCATCCCATTCGGAACAGATGTAGGGGCCGGGGCGAGCAATCACCCACAAGCCTTCATCACTGGCTTGCTGAAGAAAGTCACGCACATCGCGCTCTCCGCTGAAATCCCACTGATCGGGAGCTAGTTCGTGGTAATTCCACGGAAAATATACATCAATGGCGTTATAACCCAGGCGACGCAAGGAACGCATTCGACTGCGCCACTCAAAGGCCGGGATGCGGAAGTAGAACAAGGAACTCGACAACAAAATCAGCGGCTCACCATTGATTAATATTCCATCACTATGTAATTCTACGCGGGATGAAGTCATCGTTGAATCTCCTACACAATCGGTGAGATTTAGCAATAGTTATACATCCCCAGACCGATTAGCCGGGTATATTGGAAATAAAACTGTTTCCACACGGGAGCTACTTGATTCCCAGGCTACCATTCGTCAGGGTGAGTTGATCCATGAAACGCTGGCCGAAGAAGTAGACCACAATCATCGGCACGGTGAGCACCAACGCCCCGACCATCACAAGGTTCCAAGGCGGGATCTGCCCGGCGCTATTGGTGGCACTCAGGATCTGCACGCCCAGGGCCAGAGGCATTTTCTCGACATCGTTGATATAAATCAGCGGGCCAAAGAACGCGCCCCAGTTCCAGATGAAGGAGAATATAGCCACCGCCACCAGGGCGGGACGAATCAGGGGCAGGATGATGCGCACGTAGATGCCGAAAAAGCCCAGGCCGTCGATTTGCGCCGCCTCGTCCAATTCAACCGGCACACGAGTGATGAACTGGCGGAGCAGGAAAATGTTATAGGCGCCACCAAAGAAATTCGGCACGATGAGCGGCAGCAGAGTGTTGATCCAATCCAGTTTACGAAACAGGATAAATTGGGGGATTAGGGTCACTTCGGATGGTATCATCATCGTCGAAAGGAGGATGACAAATATGACCTCTTTACCCGGGGCGCGCAGGCGAGCAAAAGCGTAGGCGACTAGCGAACTGACCATAACCTGCCCGACCATCGAGAAAAAGACCAGGACAAGGCTGTTCCACAAAAATAGGCCGAAATTCAGCCGGGAGCTAAAGACCCTCACAAAATTATCGAAATGGAACTCTTGGGGAATGAAGGTAAAGGTAAGTTTGGAGGTGGTGGCGTCGCTGGACAATGCCATCGAGATGACATACATGAATGGGGCGGCCAGGAGTAATCCCAACGCTGTCAGGATCAAGTAAACGAACAGTTTCTCGTACACGCTCATTCTATTCATGATTTCCGTACCTCGGTTTCGTAATAGACCCAAGCGCTTGACGAGCGAAAGACCAGCAGGGTCAACAGCATGACCAGCACAAATAGAATCCAGGCAATCGCAGAGGCGTAGCCCATCTTATAAAAGCGAAAGCCGTTATTAAACAAATACGGCACGATCATCATACTGGCGTTGTTCGGGCCACCCATGCTTGCCCCGCCAGTCCCGGTCATAACGTAAATTTGGGTAAAGATTTGGAGTGAACCAATCAGTCCGTTGATTACGTTGAAAAAGATGATCGGGGTCAGCAGCGGCAGGGTAATGCGATAATACTGGTAAATGGGTGTCGCACCATCCAGTTCAGCGGCTTCGTAGAACTCATTTGGAATGCTCCTGATCCCTGCCATCAACAACGTGATGTTTGCGCCGACCGCCCACATCGACATCAGGATCAAGGCGGGCTTGACCCAGGCCGGTTCCAACAGCCAGGACGGGCCATCGACGCCAAACAAGGCCAGGAAGCGGTTAATCATCCCGACATCGGGAGCGAGAAGCCACTTGAACAGTAATGCTGAGGCCACTCCTGGCACGGTGGCAGGAATGTAGTAGAGCGTCCGGTAAATAGCCGAGCCCTTGATGGGCCGGTTGAGGAAATAGGCAATGAATAATGAGAACGCCATACCGAGTGGGACGGAGATAAAGGCGTAATACAGTGTGTTGAATACCGTTTTCCAGAATATGGTGTCTTTGGTAAAAAGTTTAACGTAATTTGCCAGCCCAATGAATTTGGGGGCAGTGAATAAATCCCAGTTGGTCAGGCTAAGAAAGAAGGAGTAAACCATTGGGCCAAGGGTTATGGCGAGAAACCCAAAGACCCAGGGAGAAACGAAAACGTAAAACCAAAACGCTTCCTTTTTCCTCATGATTCACCTATCGATCTAACACCAGGGTAGTCACGCTCAATGGAGCCAGGGTCCAGACTTCGCTGGTTGCTCCGCTATGTACGGAAGCCAAATCGGCTTTTTCAGAGGTTTCAAACTGCTCTCCCTGGGCCGGTAACTGACCGTTGGTGGCTTCCAACCTGAGATTAACCGGGTCTTTGGACAAATTGACTGCCACCACTACCCAACGTTGGTCATCGGCTGAACGGTAAGCCGAAACTAATAAGGTATCACTACCGCCCTGGGCCTCTAGGCGCACAAAACCGGGGCGGATGAAACGCGAATAATTGCCCATCACCCACAGGCGCTTGGTTTGAATCACATCCTGGTCGAGCGGGTTGACGTAAATAAGCCCATCGCGGTACTGGTACTTGGAAACCGCGATCCAATATTGCCAGGAGGTCACACTGGGGATAGTCAAGTCATCATGGATGGTCGATGCCATAATCAGTGCCGATTCCATCCCGGTGTCACGACCTTCCTGCATTTCAGTCCACTCAGACATCCAGAGCGGTTTGTCCGGATGGTTTTTCTGATAATACTTGATGAAACGTATTTTATCGGCGCGGGTCGACCAGTAAGAATGGATAGAAAGGTGAGGTAGCGCAGCCCAAACCTGCGGGTCGCTGGCTAGTTTTTCGATATAGACATCCGATGATTTCCACTCACCCGACTCGAAGAGTGTGAGTTTTACATCATCCAACTGGTTCTTTTCCAGCGCTTGCAGGAGCACTCGGGTCAGGTCGAGTACTTCGTTCGGGCCATAGTGACAACCTTCCTGCCCGTTTTTGTAACTCCAGCTCCATTGTGGCTCGTTGATCGGGCTAATCCAATCCACAGGTATGCCCTCGTCCTCGCGCAGATGTCGCACCACATCTACCAGGTATTGTGAAAACTCGTCGTACATTTCAGGCTTTAGGTTGGTTTTCCCGTCCTTTTCACCGGTTGTCAGCCCCGAAACAGTCATCCTCGCCGGGGGGCTATTAACAAAAGCGACGAAGTGTTCCACGCCCCGGTTGCGAGCAGCCCGCAGCATCCACATAGCATTGGCGTCGCGTGTCCAGTCATAATAGCCGGGGGCAACTTCAAAAGTCTCTGCCCGCC
>CAZAGA010000099.1:0-10237 GCA_964484335.1 uncultured Anaerolineaceae bacterium | reverse complement strand
GGCGAGGGTGAGATTTGAACTCACATCCAAGGGCTTATGAGTCCCCTGCTCCACCGTTGAGCTACCTCGCCATTGCGTGAAGCGGCAGAATATTACTATGCTATTTCCATTTTGTCAACGAATCTGCCGCAGCGATAGGAAAGGACAAAAGGCAAGTCTAGAAATTCCGGCTGACGTGGTAATTGGATAATTCAGCCAGGGCTTCGCGTTCTGGGCAGCTAGGGAAGTCCGCCAGGATCGCCAGGGCTCGATCAGTGTATTGCTGAGCCTCCAAGTGGGCCTGCTCGATGGCTTCACTGTGTCGAATCGATTCCACCAGGCGATCAACAGCTCCGACGTTATAACGACCGCCATTCAGAACCGTTTCCAAATCCGGATCATCAGGGTGGTTTTCATAATAATATAATGCCGGGAGGGTGATCAAACCCTGGCGGAGGTCGCTACCGACCGGTTTGCCGACTGTAGTTTGTTCTCCTGTGAAATCGAGGATGTCATCCACAATTTGGAATGCCATCCCAACCTGGTAGCCAAATGCCCTGGCCTGGCTGACAACCTGTTCATCCACCGGACTGAGCAGTGCAGCTGCGCCGGTCGCCAATTCAAACATCGAGGCAGTCTTGGCAAAAATTCTCTGGTAGTAGTTCTCACGGCTGGCTAATCCGTGGCTAGTGAATAATTGGTTGATTTCACCGTTCACGATAATCGCCAGGGTTTCAGCAAACAGGCGCATAACTTCAAGTGAGTCGGTTTCCGCGGCCTGACGTGCAGCTATCGCAAAAATAAAATCTCCAGTCAAAACAGTCGCTGCCGGCGACCACTGAGCATTCAAGGTGGCATTGCCCCGCCGCATCAGAGAACCATCGATCAAGTCATCGTGAACCAGTGTCGCAGTATGAAGCAATTCGATCGCTGAAGCCAGCGTGACGAGGCGATTTGGATCAGCGCCGAGCATCCCCCCCATTAATAAAGAAGTGACCGGACGGACGCGTTTTCCCCCCGATAACAATAAGTGTTCAATCGCCAAACCCAACTCAGGATTATAGCGATCAGCCAGGGAACGCATTCGCGTCTCAACCAGGGGGAGAAGATCTTGCACTGGGGTAAAAAAGTTTACCATTGTCAAAGGTTTACTCGCCAATTAAATAACCTTTCCGCGTTGGATGTTGTCTGCGTTGCTACCACCTCACGGTCCAAGCCTTGAAGCTCTGCTATTTTATCAGCTACCAGCCGAACATAGGCAGGTTCGTTCCGCTTTCCTCGAAAAGGATGCGGAGTCAGGAAAGGCGCATCCGTTTCTATTACGATCCGGTTAAGTGGTAGGCAGGTGACGACCTTTTGCAGGTCTTTTGCATTCTGAAAGGTCACCGGCCCGGTAATGCCAATGAAAAAGCCCAACTCCAATGCCCTGAGAGCATTTTCAGCACTCCCAGCAAACGAGTGCAACACACCCGGGCAATCCGCCAACGGAGAACCGGCGGCCTGCAGACCACTTCGCCACTCATCCAGGGTAGCCAGCAGGTCCTGGGTTGCTTGCTGGTCAGTGGGAGAAGAATCCCGACAGTGAATAATCACTGGCCGGTTAACCCGACCGGCAAGTTCCAATTGACGGCGGAAGATCTCTTGCTGGAGGGATTTTGGCGCTCGATCGCGATAATAATCTAAACCAATCTCGCCAATCGCCTTCACCTGAACGCTGGCAGCCAATTGACAAAGTTCGTCAAATGAATCATCGTTCCAGGTCAGCGCGCTATTCGGATGCACTCCTACTGCAGCAACCATGGGAGCATACTCCTGGACCAAAAGCAAAATCGCCCGGCTGGTTTCCAGGTCTATCGCCGGATTCAATACTCCCACAACCCCAGCGGCCTGAGCGCGATCGAGCGCCTCGGTGCGGTCGGCCTCAAAGGCTTGAAAATCCAGATGGCAGTGGGTATCAATCAACATAACGCGCAAAGGTCCACAGTTAATTTAAGATCAAGCTGGCAAATTCCTGACCTTCGCCAGTCGAAGGCACGCCAAACAACACAGCCAGGGTTGCAGCCAAGTCAGCATAAGAAGAGCGCGTTCCAAGGGGGTAATCCTTCTTAACCAGCCCACCAGCGATTAGGAGAGGTACTCGTTCACGGGAATGATCTGTTGAGGGCGTTGTGGGATCATTGCCATGGTCAGCGGTAATGAATAGGATATCATCCGACGACATAGCTTCCAAAATCCGGGGCAGGTTTTGATCAAAGACCTCTAATGCCCTGGCATAGCCCTGGGGATCATTGCGGTGGCCATAGACTGCATCGAAATCGACCAGGTTGGCAAAAACCAAGCCAGGTTGGCGAGTCTTAATGAATTCTAATGTGGCATCCACCCCGGCCAGATTGTTCCCGGTGTGATTCGAATGGGTTAAACCCTGGTGAGCAAAGATGTCTTCAATTTTACCCACTCCTGCCACCATCCAGCCAGCCGATTTTAGATGATCAAGGATTGTTGGACGCCAAGGAACGAGAGAAAAATCTCGCCGGTTTTCGGTCCGTTTGAAATTTCCAGGTTTACCGAGGAAGGGACGCGCAATCACACGCGCGACGGCCATATCGCCTACCAACATGGCGCGAGCGGTTTCACAAATGGCGTAAAGCTCTTCAATCGGGACAACGCCTTCATGCGCTGCAATTTGAAAAACACTATCACCTGAGGTATAAACAATCAGGTCGCCAGTCGCGAGATGATGCTCGCCATATTGAACCAGAATTTCGGTGCCGGAAGCCGGGAAGTTACCGATGGTCTTTCGGCCGACCCGACGCTCAAATTCGGCGATAAATTGAGGCGGAAATCCGTTCGGAAAAGTCGGAAACGGCACTAGGGAAGAGACACCAGCCAGTTCCCAGTGGCCGGTGGTGGTATCTTTTCCGGCGGAGACTTCCGTCAAGCGGCCATATGCGCCAAAACGGCTGGGAATTTTCGGGACTCCGGTAAAATCACCCAGGTGGCCCAGCCCAAGGCTAGCCATATTGGGCAAGTTAACTCCACCAACTGCCTGGGCCAGATTGCCGAGTGTGTTCGAACCCAAGTCGCCAAAAGCCTCGGCGTCCGGGGCATCTCCAATCCCGACACTGTCCAAAACGATGATAATAGCTTGGTTTATTTTTTTCATGGCTCTCCTGTTTTTTTCGGTCATGCCTAAGAAATTATACCTTTAACCTGAACCCACTCATAAACAAGCCGCGTCCTACACAGCATGCGATCCATTCCTACCAGTCATCGCTCGGCCGGATGACCCCACCATTGGTACAATTTAAGATGTCAATCGATCCATTTTCCACCCCAGCTGCCTGCTGGGCGCTACGGCAGATGATCCAGGCTGCTCGAGCCAGTTCGAGTTCGGTCATGCTTTCATTCGCTTCCAGCATCGCCCGCAGAAGTGGTTCTGTACCAGAATAGCGCAAGTTCACGCGCTGCAAACCAGGGTAATCCTGATGCAAAAGCGCCTCCATTTCCGCCAGGCGGTTGCGATCGTACCGTCGTCCTGCGCCGACGTAAGCCGAAGCGATGATCTGGGGTGTTTTGCCAACCCCAGCGGCGAATTGGGAAAGTACCGGTAAACCAGATTCGATAAATGCCCGCATGACAAATAGTGCGGTTCGAATACCATCGCCAGTTGTAAACTCGTTATTGAGAATGTCAATATGACCGGCTTGCTCCCCGCCCAGGCAAAAACTTTCCTGATCGGGAGATTGCTGGCGCAACTCGACCAGCTTTTCCACAACATATTTATCCCCGACCGGGGTTTCGAAAACCTGGATACCTGACTTCTCCAAAAAAGATTTCAGCCCATGGTTACGCATGGTAGTGGTAACGACTGTCTGGCCAATTAACCGCCCGGTGCGTTCCAGGTAGCGAGCTAAGAAGCCTAACATATGATCGCCATCGATCAATTGGCCATTTTCATCGACAAAGACCACCCGATCTGCATCGCCATCAAATGCCAGGCCAAAATCTGCGCGGTAATGCTGAATTAACTTGCCCATCTCCCACGGGGCCCGGCGAACAAATTCTGAACCGCAGCCCGCGTTTATATTGGTTCCATCTGGTGTGGCATGAATGGCGATCACCGCAGCGCCAGCCCGGCTAAACACCTGCGGTCCAAAACCTGAAGCAGCTCCGTTTGAACAATCCACCAGCAGAGTCAGGCCGCGTAAAAAATCTACCGGGTGCTCATCGATCAAACTCTGGATATATAGGTCCTGATAGGATCTGCCATCGATCACTTGCCCCAGACGGGTGGAAAGCGGCATTCTTTTCGCCGGTTCCTCATCCAGCAACATCGCCTCAATTTTTTCTTCCACAGCTTCGGGGAATTTAAAGCCAGCAGCATCAATAAACTTGATCCCATTCTGCTCAGCAGGATTGTGCGAAGCTGAGAGCACGGCGCCGGCCTTCAATGCTAAACGGCGGATCAGCCAAGCGATACCTGCCGTCGGAAACACGCCACAATCGATCACATCTGCTCCGCTGGATAGCAACCCTGCCGTCAATGCATGCTGAAGCAATTGACCTGATTGGCGTGTATCTCGCCCAATGATAATACGGACATGTTCTCTTCTTGGATTCAGAATTGCACCGACCACCCGGCCCAGCTTGAGGAAAAATTCCGGGTCGAGCGGAGGCTCTCCAACCGTTCCTCGGATGCCATCGGTTCCAAAATAACGATGCATAATTCCTCCTAACTACTGACCAGTTAATAACTGGCTTCTGTTTGAAGCTGGAATAATTAATTCTTGAAATACCAACATGTGATAATCCGAACAAATTAATTATAACAAGTGAGAGAATAAATTTGAAGAATATTTAATAATTATTCATAAAAAATTGTCCAAAATTGATCGTTGCATTTTCCCTGACTTTGTCGTATAAATGAACAATTATCCCCGATCAACTCTTATTCGAGTAAAGGAAAACCCACATGAATTTCGTTTACCTTTCCCCTCATTTTCCACCGAACTATTACCTTTTTGCGGTACAACTTAACAACCTGGGCGTCAACGTGCTGGGACTGGCGGATGAACCATACGCCCACCTGAGGCCAGAGCTTCGTTCAGCGTTGACCGAGTATTACAAGGTATCCGATCTGCACCAATATGGCGAGTTAATCCGGGCCTGCGGGTATTTCACCCATCGCTATGGTAAGCTTGATCGGTTGGACTCGCATAGCGAATACTGGCTCGAAACCGAAGCGATGCTGCGCACGGATTTCAATATTCCTGGACTCAAAATCCAGGATATGCCCAAGATTAAACGAAAGTCTTCAATGAAACAAGTTTTCATTAAAGCTGGTATTGATGTGGCACGCGGCAAAGTTGTCCACAGCCTGGCCGAGGCAAAACGGCTCATCAAAGTAACCGGTTTTCCGGTGGTTGCTAAACCTGATATTGGCGTCGGAGCTGCCAAAACTTATAAGATTCACAACCCGAATGAGTTGGAACAATTCTTTGAGCAAAAACCTCCGGTCGATTACATTATGGAAGAATTCATCGCTGGAACAATCTGTACCTTCGATGGGCTGACCAACCAAGATGGCGAGGTGGTTTTCTTTACCTCTCACCAGTATAGCCAGGGAATCATGGAGACGGTGATCCACGATGACCTGATCTATTATTATTCGCTACGGGAAATCCCAGCCGACCTGGAAGCAGCAGGACGAAAAATCGTCAAGGCATTTGCAATCAAAGAACGCTTTTTTCACTTCGAATTTTTCCGAACAGCCGACAGCAGGCTGGTGGCATTGGAGGTTAACATCCGGCCGCCGGGTGGGATGACCACCGATATGTTCAATTATGCCAATGATATCGATATTTACCGTGAATGGGCAAATGTTGTGGTAAACAACCGGTTCGAGGCCAGTTATTCACGGCGTTATCATTGCGGCTATGTCGGTAGAAAATTCAATCGTCCGTACAAGAACAGCCACGAGAAAATTCTAGAGATGTTCGGCGCCGGTTGCATTCCACATCATGAGCCGATTAGTGGTATCTTCAGCGCAGCATTAGGCGACTACGGGTACTTAATTCGGTCGCCAAACCTGGATGAGATTATTGAAATGGCCAATTTTATTCACGATCATCCTTAGTAGATTAAAACTATAAAATATGGAGACTGTATGAATATTGAATATCATAAGTGGTGGAGCGACCATCTCCAGCAGGATATGGAGTTAAAGGTGTTTGGTCATGCCGGTAAACCGGTAATGGTTTTTCCTTGCCAGGGTGGTCGCTTCTATGAGTGGGAAGATTTTCGGATGATCGAGGCTATCCATTGGTTTATCGATGAAGGGAAAATTCAACTCTTCACAGTGGATAGTGTAGATAAACAATCCTGGGCGAATTGGGACGCTAACCCCGCTGACCGCGGCCGACGGCACGAAGATTACGACCGTTATATTATCCATGAGGTGGTCCCATTCATTAAAGTGCGCTCCGATCAAAAACTCCTGGCGACCGGCTGTTCGATGGGTGGTTATCATTCAGGCAACTTCTTTTTCCGCCATCCGGACGTATTTGACAGTGTAATTTCGATCAGCGGTTTGTTCAGCTTGAAAACGTTCATCGGCGATTACGTTGATGATAACGTGTATTTCAACAGCCCCTTATCTTACCTTCCAAACCTGAACGATGCCTGGTTTTTGGATCAATATCGCCAGAGCAGGATCATTGTCTGCTGTGGCCAGGGTGCCTGGGAGGATCGGATGTTGGGCGATATACGCGCTCTGAAGAATATCTTAGAGGAAAAAAATATCCCGGCCTGGATCGATTTCTGGGGTCATGATGTCAATCACGATTGGCCGTGGTGGCATAAAATGGTCCCCTATTTTCTGGGCCAGCTCGGATTATAAACGACACGAATATGGAACCTGTAACCGTTGCTTTTCAAGGCGAAGCCGGCGCATACAGTGAGGCGGCTGGTTTGGAGTTTTTTCACTCCACTGCCAGGACCGTTGCCTGTCATACCTTTGAGGATGTCTTCGCAGCCGTCAGTTCAGGCCAGGTTAACCACGGGATTTTACCAATTGAAAATTCCTTGGCAGGCAGTATTCATCGGAATTATGATTTGCTGCTGCGCAACGAGTTATTTATTGTTGGAGAATATCATCACCGGGTGAATCACTGCCTGTTGGGGTTGCCTGGCGTCCGCCTGGAAGATCTCGTACAGGTTCATTCCCATCCCCAGGCTCTGGCGCAATGCGAAGCCAGCCTGGCACAGCTGAAACTGCCCGGGATAGCCGAGGCTGATACCGCTGGTAGCGCAAAGTGGTTGAGCGAAAGCGGTAATCGTAAAGCAGGTGCTATTGCTTCGCGCCGGGCAGCCCAGGTATATGGATTGAACATCTTGGTAGAAAACCTGGAAGACAATCCTGCCAATTACACTCGCTTTTTAATCGTCGCCGCCCGACCGCTGGAAGTTGCTCTCTCCAATGCGGAAAATTTTAAAACCTCAATCGTCTTCAGCATGCCCAACCGGCCGGGTATCTTGTTCAAAGCAATGAGCGTCTTCGCGTTACGCGATATAGACTTAACCAAAATCGAATCCCGTCCGATCGCTGGTAAGCCCTGGGAGTACATGTTTTACATCGATTTCGCCGGCTCTGACCAATCTCCAGCGTGTGCCCGCGCTCTCGCACACCTAGAGGAGCTGACGATTTTCTTGCGCATCCTTGGCTCATATCCACGTCACCAGATCAATTACTGAACAGGTAAATGAACCAGACCATCCCAAGAATCTACCTCGATTATGCTGCCACTACGCCGATCGATTCACGCGTGCTACAAGCCATGCTGCCTTTTTTCCAAGATGATTTCGGCAATCCATCTTCAATCCATTGGTTTGGACAGCAGGCCGAGGCTGCTCTCGAAGGCGCACGCGAAAGCGTTGCCAGAGTGCTGAATTGCCAGCCATCTGAAATTATCTTTACCGCTTCGGGGTCAGAGAGCGATAACCTGGCGTTGCGAGGCACAGTACTAGCCGCCCGCCCTAGCCGAAAAGTTAATCACCTGTTGACCAGCCCGGTGGAACACCCGGCAGTTTCCAAGACTGCCAGACAACTGGCTGAGCTAGAAGACATAGAAGTTGAACACTTACCAGTGGATCGCTTCGGTTGCGTCGATCCCCAGCAAGTTGCCAGCCGAATCCGGCCAACCACAACCCTGGTTTCGGTAGTTTACGCCAACAATGAAATTGGATCGATCAACCCGATTGGTGAAATTGGGGCGATTTGTCGCCAGCATGGAATTCCTTTCCACAGCGACGCGGTCCAAGCCGCCGCTTACCTAGGTGTCGATGTCAAGACTTTAAACGTAGACTTTCTGTCTATTGGTGCGCATAAGTTTTACGGCCCAAAAGGCGTTGGCGTATTGTACGCTCGAAAGCCAGCCTCGCTCCAGATCAAACCGAGCATTACGGGTGGCGGCCAGGAGTTCGGCCTGCGTGCTGGAACCCAAAATATCCCCTACATCGTCGGCTTGGCCACCGCACTGACCCTGGTCGAGGAGGAGCGGGAGCAACGCGCGGCATACCTGAAGCCTTTGCGAGACGGTTTGATCAAGGAAATTCTCGAGAAAATCCCGGAGACAATCCTGACTGGCCACCCCAACCAGCGGTTGCCAAACCATGCCAGCTTTGCATTTCATAATGTGGATGGAAATGCTTTGTTGATGTCACTCGACATGGCCGGCTTTGCCTGCTCATCAGGCTCGGCCTGCAAGACGGGCAATCCCGAGCCCTCCGAAGTTTTAACAGCAATTGGCCTGGACCGCGGTTGGGCCTTAGGCTCATTGCGCGTGACCCTGGGCTTAGGAACCACTGGCGAACAGGTTGAAAAATTTGTGAAATTCTTGCCTACTCTGGTTGAGAAGGCAAGGCAAAATAGAACGTAGATGAAGGCTTCTTCTGCGAACCCAGAGCGCGTGGTAGTTGCAATGAGCGGGGGCGTGGATAGCTCGGTCGCTGCTGCGCTGCTGAAAGCACAGGGCTACCAGGTAACCGGTATGATGATGCGCCTGTGGAGTGAAAGCGGGCGTGAAGTCGATAATCGCTGCTGCACACCGGACGCAATGGCCCAGGCACGCCGAGTCGCAGCGATCCTCGGAATCCCGTTTTATGTAATTGATGCCAAGCAGCCCTTCCAAGAAATCGTATTAGAGTCCTTCCTGTCCGGCTATGCGCAGAGCATCACACCGAATCCTTGCCTGGTATGCAATCGCAAAATCCGTTGGGGGTTCCTGCTCCAGCAGGCATTGGAAAGCGGCGCTCAATACCTGGCTACGGGTCATTATGTCCGCCTTAGCCAGGACGATTCCGGCCGTTATCAGATCCGGCAGGCGGTTGATCCGGGAAAAGACCAGTCTTATGTTTTGCATGTCTTGAATCAGGACAAACTGGCACATGCCAAATTCCCGATCGGAGAGTATACCAAGGTGGAAATCAGGCAACTCGCCAGCCATTACGGACTTCCAGTGGCGCACCGCCCGGACAGCCAGGATTTGTGCTTCCTGGGGGATGAAGACTACCGTGACTTTCTACGTAGGAATTTACCGGATGTCGCTAAAATGGGACCGATCCTAAACCGTAAGGGCGAGGTGATCGGCCAGCACCAGGGCTTAGCTTTTTATACAATTGGACAACGAAAAGGATTGGGAATCGCTTCACCGGAACCCCTTTATGTTATTGAGAAAAAACCAACCGAAAATGGCCTGGTTGTTGGCCGGCTGGAAGAACTTGGAAAAAGAGATTGCTTGTGTGAGCCGTTTAATTGGATTGCCGGTGCCCCGCCAGCCCAGTCCTTTCGAGCGCAAGTAAAAATCCGCTACACTGCCAGCCCCACCTGGGGAGCATTGACGATCCTGGAGAATCGCCAGGTTCAAATTCACTTCGACCAACCGCTGCGTGACATCACCCCTGGCCAGGCGGCAGTAGCCTATGATGAAGAGGTTTGCCTGGGAGGGGGACTTATTCTAGAAGCATGGCAATAAAAACAAAACCCTCTGAGATCGAAAGATCGCAGAGGGTTTTCTAATTTATTCAGCGATATCAGGCAATCGCTACAACGTTGGCTGCCTGCAGACCCTTCGGGCCGTTTTCAATACTGAATTCCACGCGCTGCCCTTCCTGAAGGGTGCGGTAGCCATCAGATTGAATTGCCGAGAAGTGGACGAAGACATCCGGACCACCCTGGCGCTCAATGAAGCCAAAACCCTTG
>CAZAGA010000098.1:0-10247 GCA_964484335.1 uncultured Anaerolineaceae bacterium | reverse complement strand
TAACAGTGGCTAGCAGTTGGGTGGGCTTTTTATACGGTGGTCTGCTCGGTTTCCTGGCGGGTTGGATGTTGGCTGCCATCCGAAATGGCATCGTTCGCTTGTATGTTGCCAACCTTCGCCGGCGAGCTGAGCTTGTTCTGCTTGAGAAAAATGGTTATTTTATCGATGGCCAATCGCGCCCCTCGAGAACTGACCTGGATGAATTTTCGGGAGATGGAAAATGAAGAATCAGTTATCTGAAGAAGAAAAGAAATTACAAGAGGTGGTTCTTTCCCGCCTAATGCGGCTGAATGCTACGATCAATGGCTTGGTGTTCGGGTTGGTATTTGGCCTGGGAATTTTTATTGTGACCAACTGGCTGATTCTTAAAGGTGGGCCAGTCATAGGTCCAACCTTATCCCTGTTAGGGCAGATTTTCATAGGCTATAGAGTAACCTTCCTGGGCAGCCTGGTGGGTTTTATTTATGCCTTCGTTACTGGCTTCGTATTTGGGTATTTCATTGCAGCTATATATAACTGGGTGGTTGATCTGCGGGATGGAAAACGCCACAGTCAATAGATTGTAAACATCAGGCGAAATTGAAAGCTAACGTACCGATTTTTATGCTTCACGCGCTCATGGAAGAGCGCAGCCCGATCTCACTCGACCCACTGAATTTTGCCAGCCAGGTCCGGTGGTTTCATAAGCATGGCTATCGCTCGATAAGGTTAATCGACCTTGCCCAGGCCATCCGAGATAAGCAGTCCATACCAGAGAAAACGATCATCTTTACTTTTGATGATGGCTTCGAAACTTGTTACACCCAGGCAGCTCAGATTCTGGTTGAACATGGTTTCTTGGCTACAATCTTTCTGGTTTCTGGTTATTGCGGTAAAAATAATGACTGGCCGGGCCAACCAGCAGATATCCCCCGCTGGCCTTTAATGTCTTGGGAGCAGATCCGAGCTTTGGATCAAATGGGATTTGAAATTGGTGCCCATACGCATCAACATGCTCGGTTGGATCTCGTTAATGAAGTAACTTTGGAGTCGGAAATTCTCCAGTCAAAAGCAATCATCGAAGATCAGCTTGGACATCCAGTAGATACTTTTTGCTACCCTTATGGGCGCTATTCTCTCCCGATTAAGAATCTTGTCCAGGAGAATTTTAGAGCTGCCTGTAGCACTCGTTTAGGATTTGCCTCACTGGCCAGCGATCCTTATGAGATGGAGCGAATAGAAATCTCATATGTGAAATCTGCCTTTATCTACCAAGGAATAAACCAGCCCTGGTTTCCTGGTTACTTGAGTCTTCGAAAAACGTTCCGCTCGATTGCTGGGTTGGTTCAACGGCGTTCCTGGTATTGATAGCGGATGCAGCTAGGTCCCTTTGAATAGTCTCCCAACTTGGTAAAAATTGCGCTTTCGCCTTTTAGGGAAGTGTAATAAAATCAGGATGAGTTCAGGCTGTTGTCCTAAAAATTGTGCCAGGGGTTCGCTCGGCTGGAGGTCGAATTTATGGAATTATTCGATAAGGATATTCTGACTGTTGATGTTGGCAACCGCCTGCGCCAGCTCAGAATCGAGCGGGGTAAATCAATGCGTTCACTGGCTCGAGCCAGTGGCCTTTCCACCAATGCTCTGAGCATGATAGAGCGTTCCCGCACCTCGCCTTCCGTGAGCACGCTTTATAAAATCGCTGAGGCCCTCGAAGTACCGATCACTGCTTTCTTCCGGTTAGAACCTCCGAAACAATCGATCGTTTTCCGGAAGGCAAGCGAACGCAAGCAGGTTGTTTTCCCATCCGTAATTTGGGAAGGCTTGGGTGGCGAATCGTTCTCCGGACATCTGGAACCATTTATGCTGACGATCGAGCCTAAAGGAGGCAGCGGGCCTTATGGGATGCTGCATACAGGGAATGAATTTGTGATTTGTCTTGGCGGAAAAATTGAATATGAAATCGAGGATCAAAAATTTTTCCTTGAACCTGGTGATAGCTTAATTTTTGCTGCCCAGATACGCCATCGTTGGACAAACCCAGGGACTACCCCTGCCCAGGCAATCATTGTCCTGGCGGGATTTGAGCAAGGCGAGCGACCAAGCGAATTCCATCTTTCTGCTGTGCAACGGAATCCTTCCGAAGGGGAAGCTGAAGATACTCTAGAAGACGACTAAACCAAATTATCCTTGATTCTCTTTGCCGAAAAATCTATCTGGCAGGAATTTGGGAACATGCTATAATTTTGTGCTAATATACACAATTAGCTGGAATGTTATTACTAATGATTCAACCTTCTTCTGTTTGCGGATATCCGACTTGCGTGACTGGCGATAATAATGCCGATGCCGATAATAATAACGCGCCTCTGTTGCGTCGGGAGATCCCCAGTAGGATGATCTGTCACTGAGTAAACTTCTTCTGGATCCATCGCCCGACGCACTTAGCGGAGGGCGATGATTTTTTTATGGAGGTGAGCCATGTATAAGAATAATACTTGTGGTGAATTACGGGTAGCCGATGTTGGCAAGCCAGTCTTGCTCGCCGGCTGGGTTTTCCGCCGGCGTGATCATGGGGGAGTTACTTTTCTGGACTTGCGTGATCGCTTCGGGATGGTGCAAGTCGTGATTGATCCTCAGGCAGGTGAAAAAATCCTCCAGGTCATTCACCCAGTCCGCATGGAATGGGTCCTTCAAATCAGCGGTGTAGTTCGCAGGCGCTTGCCTGGGAATGAAAACCTGAAATTACCAACCGGCGAAATTGAGATTCAGGCTCAAGAGGTTCAAATACTGAATCCGGCAAAGCCGCTTCCATTCCTGATCAATGTTGAGGAAGAAACGGATGAACAAACGCGCCTGCGCTACCGCTACCTGGATTTACGCCGCGAGCGTATGCGTCGCAACCTGGTCCTGCGCCATCGGGTGGTCAAGTTCATCCGTGATTACCTGGATCGCCAGGGTTTCATCGAAGTGGAGACTCCGATCCTGTTCAAGACGACACCCGAAGGGGCGCGCGATTACCTGGTGCCTTCCCGGGTTCACGCAGGAGAGTTCTATGCCCTGCCGCAATCGCCCCAGCAGCTCAAGCAGCTGCTGATGGTCGCGGGAGTGGAAAAATATTTCCAGATTGCACGCTGCTTCCGCGACGAAGACCAGCGGGGTGACCGGCAACCTGAATTCACTCAATTGGATATGGAATTATCTTTTGTTGAACGCCAAGACGTAATGGCGTTGGTTGAAGGAATGTTCACCAGCCTGGTGAAAGAGCTGGTTCCAGAGAAACGCCTCCTGGCCTCGCCCTGGCCGCGCTTGACCTACCAGGAAGCCATGGAACGGTTTGGCAAGGATAACCCGGACCTGCGTTTTGGATTGGAGTTAATGAATATAACTAATCTGGCTGCCAGAAGCGGTTTCAAGGTTTTCGAAGCAACCGCCGCGGAAGGTGGGCACGTTCGCGGTATCAATGCCAAAGGCCTTGGCGGTTATAGCCGGAAACAGCTCGATGAGTTAACCGAGTATGTCCAGAAATTTGGCGCAAAAGGTCTGGCATACCTGGCGGTGAGCGCGCAAGGAGAACACCGCTCTTCGTTCTTGAAATTCCTGGCGCCGGGAATCCTGGAAGAATTGCTATCTCAGATGAAAGCTGAGCCTGGCGATTTACTCCTTTTTGTGGCAGATAAACCGGCGGTGGTATTCGAGTCTCTCGCTCGATTGCGTGTCTTATTAGGGGAACGTTTAGGGTTGCTGGATAATGGTTTGCTGGCTTTTTGCTGGGTGATTGATTTTCCTTTTGTTACCTGGAATGAAGAGGAAAAGCGTTGGGACCCCAGTCACCATCTGTTCACTGCCCCGATGCCGGAGGATATCAATTTATTGGATACTAATCCAGGGCAGGCGCGCGGCCAACAATATGATTTGGTTTTGAATAACTATGAGGTTGCCGGTGGATCGATCCGGATCCACAACCGTGCCTTGCAGGAGAAGGTATTCCAACTGATCGGGCTTGATCCAGAGGTCGCCCGTGAGCGTTTTGGTCATATGCTTGAAGCGTTCGAATTCGGTACCCCTCCGCACGGTGGGATTGCGCCAGGGATTGACCGGCTGGTGATGCTGCTGGCGGATGAGCCCAATATTCGCGAAGTAATCGCCTTCCCGAAGAATCAAAATGCCCGGGATATGATGGCGGATGCTCCCTCGCCGGTCGAGCCGCAACAACTTAAAGATTTGCATATCCAGGTTGTGGATTAACACAAAGGAAAGGATATCTTGCGATGACCTCTATGATCAAGGTTGAGAATATTAAAGATTTCATTGGCCAGGAAGTAACACTGCAGGGCTGGGTGTACAACCGTACAGATAAGGGTAAGCTGGCATTTTTATTGGTTCGGGATGGCACTGGCTTCATCCAGTGTGTAGCTTTTAAAGGCGACCTCTCCCCAGAGCAGTTTGATTTGGCCAGCCATCTCTCGCAAGAGACATCGGTGATCATCAGTGGTTCTGTCCGGGCTGACCCGCGCGCCCCAGGCATTCCAGGCGGCTACGAGGTCGGGGTAAAGCAGATTGAGGTACTCCAAACTGCGGCTGAAGATTATCCAATGTCGCTTAAAGAACATGGAGTTGATTTTGCCCTGGATAACCGTCACTTATGGATTCGTATGCCTTCCCAGTGGGCGATCCTTCGAATTCGAGCGACTGTGATCAGTGCTATCCGCGAATGGTTCGACACACACGGCTACATTAACATGGATACCCCAATCCTGACGCCGGCTGCTTGTGAAGGCACCACGACGCTTTTTGAAACCCCTTACTTTGATGAGGGCATGGCTTACCTGGCTCAAAGCGGACAACTTTATAATGAAGCAAACATCTATTCTTTTGGAAAAGTATATAGCTTTGGACCGACTTTCCGGGCAGAAAAATCCAAAACCCGCCGCCATTTGACTGAATTCTGGATGGTTGAGCCAGAAGTGGCGTTTTGTGACCTGGAACAGTTGATGGAGATTGAAGAACAATTCATCACCCACATTGTCAAGCGAGTTTTGCGGGAACGCAGCCCAGAATTAAAATCCTTGAGCCGGGATCTGAGCAAGCTTGAGCTGATTGAGCCACCCTTCCCACGCATATCTTATGATGATGCTGTAAACATGCTGCTCGAGATTCAATCGACGATCGAGGATCCGGAGCAGAAAGAATTAATGCAGATTGAGTGGGGGATGGATTTCGGTTCCCCGCATGAGACTGAGCTGACCGCCCGTTTCGAGAAACCAGTTTTTGTTTATGGTTATCCAACCCAGGTGAAGGCATTTTACATGGAACCTTGGCCTGGCAGGCCGGAAGTCTGTAAGAGTGTCGACCTGTTAGCCCCAGAAGGATATGGCGAGATCATCGGGGGTAGCGAGCGGATCTCAGATTATGGCTTACTTCTAGAGCGGCTCCACCAGCACAATCTACCGGTTGAAGCTTTTAAGTGGTATCTGGACATACGGAAATATGGTAGTGTGCCGCATAGTGGGTTTGGCTTGGGCGTCGAGCGAACGGTTTCCTGGCTGTGTGGGATCAGCCATATTCGCGAAACCATCGCTTATCCTCGCACGATCAAGCGCGTCTACCCGTAGAGGTTACATTAAGAATTACCTACTCATTGGGTTGGTTTTATGGTATAAGATGGTTGCCCTGCTGTGCACGTGATGCTGCACCCCCGGTTTTGAGCCAACACCCATAAACCGGGTCTCAATCTTATCAGAATTACGCGATAGGCATTAGCCAAGGCGGAGTCTTGAAGGAGAGACCCAACCTGCGAAGGCAGGTTCAAAACTTAGCGGCACACGGCATGGTGGGGTAACCTTTTTAAGTGCTTAGAACAGGACAGTAGCAAGTTCGCTGCGATAAGCCTGGGTGATTGGATCTGGTTCGCCCAGCATTTCAAATACTGCCAGGATAAGCTGTTTTGCTTTCCCATTCCGATAGCGCTTATCTTCACGCAAGATATCGAGCAGACCATCTAACGCTGCCTCAGTATTTCCTCTCTGGATTAACCCGACTGCCCTTTGGTACGCTGCATCCAACGGGTTTTCTGATTCATCAAATTCTTCCTCGAAGGCTACCAGCGCTTCTGCTAGAGGGAGGAGAGTCTGGGCCGAATTATATTCTCGGCTGGCAGGAAACTGTTTGATGATTTCCAGGCTTTGCCGGCCAAGTCCTTGTTGCAAAAGGCTGCGGCTCAATCCGAGCATTGCGCCTGGATGATTGTTGTCTTCTGCCAAGGCCTCCCGGAAAGCCAGTTCAGCCTGGCGAGCTTGGTTCATCTGCAGGAGACTGTTGCCTTTTTCAATTGCTAGGTCACTGGCGCTGGGTGTGATCGATCGAAGGAACTCGCGCACCTGATTTTCTGGCCTCAGGCCGCTGAACTCAGCAACAATCCTACCCTCTCGAAATGCTTTAACCGCTGGGATGCTGTGGACTTGATAACGCTTAGACAGGTTCAAGTTCTCATCAACATTAACCTTCGCCAGTCGGAAACTACCCTGCGCTTCTTCAGCCAACTTTTCCAGGATCGGACTTAAAACTCGGCAAGGCGCGCACCATGGCGCCCAAAAATCCACCAGAACTGGGATTTCCTGGGAATAGGCAATAACCTGGAACTCGAAATCGGATTCGTTTACATCGATGATATCTGGCATTATAGACCTCAAATTGCTCCTGGATTACCCTTATTCGCTGCCTGGATCGATCATCCCGGGTTGTTCAATCTCGATAACCTCGCCATGCAGGTTAATCCGGATCCGCATTCCAACCATGCCCATATAGGCGCGGCTTTCTTCTGGAATTCCAGCCTGCATTAGGGCTTCGAATTGCTGGTCGATGTTCCGAAGCTGGGACTCAATGAGGGCTTTTGAGAAGATATCATCCTGTCCCAAAAATTTGGCCGTCTGCTCGCTGATTAGCTCTTCATTTCCATCAATGGTTGCCCGGATCGCCTGAAGAACTTGCTTGTCAACAACCTCAGACGGGATATGGCGATGAAATCCTGCATCATCGACCACATAACAGTCTTCTTCGCCAACTTGAACGACATTGACCAGATGATCGTTTTCGTCAATTACCAGGCCTGCAAACAAGGCTTTCCTTCTCATACCTAAATCCTTAACGGTGAACGTAAACCAGGGTTCCAACCGAGGCCCAATCGAACAACCACTTTGCTTCTTTAGTCTTAAGATTAACACATCCGTGGCTCATTGGCGTACCGAAATTACTGTGCCAGTAGGTTCCATGTAAACCATACCCTTTATAGAAGTACATTACATAGGGGACATCCGGCAAGAAATAACCAGGTCCCGACATGTTCGCAGCTCGATATTTGACATAGATTTTATACTGGCCAGTGACGGTTGGAGTTCGGCTGGTCCCGGTGGAGACCCGAAAAGTATTAACAATTTGATCGCCTTCGTATGCAAAGACGCGTTGTTGTGAAAGGTCGACGTCAATCCAGCGTTCTCCACGTTCTACATCCGGCAGACCGTGCTGCCCATCAGGCCCGCGGGTTGGCTCAGGTTCCAGGGCTGCTTCCTCGGTATTTGTGGGAGCTGGTAGTGGGGTATCGGTTGGCCAGGGGGTTTCCGTATCAGTCGCAGTTGGTAGCGGGGTAGGGGTGTCCGTAGCGGTCGGCAAAGGCAGCGGGGTTTGGGTTTCGGTCGGGGTATCAGTGGGCAATGGCAATGGCGTACGGGTAGCTTTTTCGATCCTTTGCGCCAGCCCCAGAGGTTGGTCGGCGCGCACCGAAGCCAAAAACATCGGATAGATAAACCAGATCGTAACGCCAAGGATGAAAATCATCAAGGCAACGAACCAGGGTGTTGAAGCTGAGCGCCTTTGTACCAAGGCTTCTCGAGCGGGTTGGATGATCTCAGTTCCAACCAGGCTGCCAGGTGATAGTGCAGGATTGGTTGGATTTGTCCTAAGCCTTTGGATGGCCCAATGCATGCCTTTGCGAGCGCGTTGGCTATTGGGATTAATCTCCAGGGCGCGATTCAGATACTCCAAGCTAGCGCGCGGGCTGGCGACGGCAGCCAGAACGAGCCAGGAATCTTCTTTCTCCGGGGCAAGCTGAGCTGCCTTCTGGGCGAAGTGCCGGGCGGTCTGCAGGTCGCCGGCTTTCAACGCTTTTTGAGCTTGCTGGATTAATTGCGAATAAGAGTCTTCTGGACTCATAGGTGTTAGGGGTTGCTAATGATACTTTCGTTATTAAGAAAACAAAGAATCCCGTTCGCGATGCCCTGGGCAGCTACTTGCGGCTGCTCGGTTAAAAATTGGCGATCAAGATTCAAAAAGCCGGTTTCAATAATCGCAGCCGTAGTCTCGGGATCGATTTCGTTAAATGCGTGATAATTAGTCATGTCCCCGGTGACACTGGTGCTATGCAAAGAAAGGCCAGTGGCCTGGGCATAACGTGCCCGCAGGCAGGCTGTTAGTCGAGTCGCCTGCTCAGGATTCGGACTGGCCAAGGCTGCTGCTACTTTGTATCCCGTGGCTTGCTCATTGATGTAATCACAAGAATCGGCATGGATTGATACCAGGGCTAGGGCTTTGTAGCCTGACAGCCGGGGATCAAACTCTTTCAGCAGGTCAACATCATAACCGACTTCAACTAACTGCTTTTGCACCAGGGTAGCAATGGTTTGGTTGATTTCCGCCTCGGTCAATCCATCTGGGCAGACCGATCCGGAATCGTTTCCCCAATGGCCCGAGACAATTCCGACCAGAGGCCGGTTATGCGTAGTGGGAGTGGCGATCAGGGTCGGCGCTTGAGTCGGTAGCGGGATCACCGGTGAGATTTGCCAATTGGTTATCGTAGTTGACTCTCCTGGTGTCCACGCGGTAAATAAAGTTGCCAGCAGCAACGCTGCACCGACAACCATCTGAAGGCTGAAAACGCTTCGTTTCACCAGGCTAGGGGAATTCTTTTCAGAGACGTCTGCTGAATGGCTCATTTTCTACCATTGGATATTCTACCATCTGGGATTTAGGGAATTCATCGATCGATTCACCTGAAAGTTACAACAATTGTGCCAGAATAATCCGGGTTTGGCAAGCTTGAATGTTGGCCTGCCTCATAATTCCTGGAAAAATCCCTGGTATGAACGAATAGACAGAGCAAAGGCTGCTTTCGCCCTCATCGCTCTGTCCAGAAGGTTTCTTGTCTCAAAAAACAATCGAGAATTTTTCTTACTTAGTTTTGTGCTTAATAAGAAAGAGGTTATAGGCCAGATTCAGAAAATACCCCAATCAGCCCCAACGCCTTCTTCCATCATGGAGAAATCCCACATCTCCATCCCCATATCGATCGCTGTCGGTCGGTTAAGTACCTCCTCGGCTTTTTGGCGGGTCACCTCTAACATCGCAGGGCCATAAGGGCAGAAAGGTGTGGTCAAGATCATGACGACCTCAGCGCTATCTTCCTGGACTTTTACATCACGGACCAAGCCAAGCTCAATAATATTTAAACCAATTTCGGGATCGACTACTTCGCGCAGTTTCTCTTTGAAGGTTTCTACCAATTCTGGATGGGTTTCTTCGATCTGCCAGGTTATTTTTGGGCGATTTCCCTGAGTCATTTTGTATTCTCCGTGATGGCTGCGGCTGGGATAAGAAAGGTGCAACGCGCATCTCCGTGCAGCATACATTGGATTTTTTGGGCCGGTACGGCGAGAACCGTTGAAATCAAAGTCTGGTCTAGCGAGCAAACTTCTGGGTGATTTTGCCCGACATGATAATATGGACAGTTCGACTCGGTAATTTGGTAATTATCTCCCATTCGCTGCCAATCGACGGTAAAACCTTCGTTTGTCAGCAATTTCTTCACCAGGTCCAAACGTTCTGCTGCAGTCAGTCCGGCCAGTTCTCTGGCGTGATCCGCAGCCAGGTCCTCGGCGATCTGGGCGAACAATTTATTCACCATGGATTGTGGAACTGTTTCTTTTAACTGCTCCAGGATGCGCAGGGTCAAGCGCAAATAGCGCGTTGGAAAGTGTTCCCGGCCGTTATCGGTTAAAAAATAATACCGTCGGGGGCGACCAACGCCATGCCGCTCTTCGGCTGAATCCACCATTCCATCGGCTTGCAATTTTGTGATATGATGCCGGACTGAAATTGGATTGATCTCTACTGCCTTGGCAATCTCATTAATCGTGCATCGCTGCCGAGTCAGAAGGGTTTGCAGGACACGTTCCCGGGTGCTTTTTGCGTGTTCGCCATTTTCTATTTCAAGCATCTGG
>CAZAGA010000097.1:0-10336 GCA_964484335.1 uncultured Anaerolineaceae bacterium | reverse complement strand
CCAGTCTTGATTGCGCTGACCCTGGTGATTGCGTTGCGTTTCCCGGTCAGCCAGTCAGCGCTGGGTCTGGCATTTGGGCGCGGCCTGGCTGGCCTGTTTTCTAACCGGCGTTGGCTTTTTTTCCTGGCTGTGGTCTGGGTGACCGGGGTGGGCTTTGGAATGTATGTCAATTTCAGCCTGATTTTTATGCGTTCGATCGGAGTCACCGAGCCGCAGCTTGGTTTGGTCCAGGCGATCCAGATCGTCAGTGAAATCCCGTTTCTGTTGGCTTCTGGTCAACTAACGAAACGTTTCGGACCGCGCGGTCTGTTGGCCCTGGGTGCATTTGGTTTTTCGCTGCGAACTGGTTTGATGGCTCTGGCCGTAGTGCCCTGGCAGGCTCTCTTGATCAGCTTCTTGCACGGGCCGACTTATGTAATGGTCTGGGTGGCTGGGGTGGAATATGCCAGCTTGATCGCGCCGCGTGGCCTGGGTGCGACTGCCCAGGGGATGTTTGGCGGCGTTTACTCTGGCCTGGGTTTTGCCAGCGGTGCGCTACTGGGCGGCTGGTTGTTCGACAGCCTGGGCGTGCGACCGCAATTCCTCATCGCTGCGCTGGTCGTTTTCCTGGCCGGGGCTGCCTGGCTCTGGTTGACTCGCCAACCAGAAAAGACAATCGCCTCGTAGATAAAAATCCTTATTCGCTAGACCCCAAGTTGGTTGAATTCAGGGGCATATTGAACCAAGCCGGCCGCGCCGCTCAGGCAGCCGCGCCGAAATTCGAGCGCCATAAATTCATCGTGCGCCCCATATTCATTCTCCAGCCCAAACAAGGCTGCAGCCTGGAACCCAAACTGCTGGTAGTAACCAGGGTCGCCCAGCACGACGCAGTAGTTGTAGCCGCGCAGGTTGGCCATTTTCAGTCCGAGTTGGATCATCCCAGTGCCAGCGCCTTGTTTTTGCCAGGCTGGCAAGACCCCGACCGGCGCCAGACCCAGGCCGCGTAACAGGTCGGCGCGGCTAGCGATTGTCACCGGTGAAAAAAGCACATGGCCGATTACCTGGCTATCTGCTTCTGCTACCAGGGAAATCTCTGCCTTGCCATTCTGGCGCAGCAATTCCACCAGGCGGCCTTCTCCTTCACCCTGGAAGGCTGCCTGGTGAATGGTTGTGATCGCCGGGATGTCGGCTGGTCGTTCAGGACGGATACGGAGACCTAACATATCTGTAACTAAGGAAAGCCCTAACCTTCTGGGTAGATCAGGTAAACGGTTCCGGCAGACACTTGCAGCCAGAGCGGCTCGAATTCATTGTGCAGGTAGCTCCAGTGCACACCCGCATCGCTGGCAGCCACCGGATCGTTTAGGGATAGATCAATTTTCTTAGTTATAATCGGGTTAACATTGATTATATTGGAATTTTATTGCCAGGTGACATGAATTTTCAATGCAACTCTATTTAATTCGCCACGCTCAGTCTGAGAATAATCAGTTGGCTGAAGAAAGCGTTTACAAGCTGAAACGAAAAATGGACCCCGAATTAACCGAGCTGGGCCAGCGCCAGGCGGTGGTCCTGGCGCGCTTCCTGGCTCAAGGCGATTCAGGGGATTCCTTCCGAGATCCGGAAGATCAAGATCTCCCCGCGAATGACTTGCCGCATAGCAGGGGACCGTTTGGCCTGACCCACCTGTATTGTAGCTTGATGGTACGGGGGGTAGCGACCGGCAGCCGGATTGCCGCCGAATTGAACCTGCCTCTGGTCGCCTGGCCAGATTGGCACGAAGGCGGCGGGATATACCTGCAAGACCCGGAGACCGGTGAGCTGCGCGGATATCCCGGTAAAAATCGCGCCTATTTTGAGCAATTTTATCCGGAACTGATCTTGCCAACCAGCCTCAACGAGTTTGGTTGGTGGAACCGCCCGTTTGAAGAGCGACCGGAGCGCTGGGAGCGCGCCAGGCGGGTCCTGGATGAGCTGCATACCCGGCATACCCATCCAGCCGACCGGGTGGGTGTGATTATTCATGGCGGGTTTTATAACTATTTCATCAAAACCCTGCTCGGGATTGGCCCAGAGCAGGAGATCTGGTTTGTGATGAACAATGCCGCCATCACCCGGATCGATTTCCAAGCTCAAGAAACACGGGTCATTTATCAGAACCGGCTGGATTACTTGCCTTCTGAATTGCTCAGCCAGGGGTAACCTGCTCGAGGCCAGCTAGTAAGCCAGGTAAATTAGCAACACCTTACCGAGCCGGACTTCATCGCCATTCTTCAAGCCGATTTTTTGACCCGGACCCAACTTGACCCCGTTTACCTGGGTAAAGTTCGTGCTGCCCAGGTCCTCCAGCTGGAGTTGGCTGCCGTCCCAGGTCAGGCGGGCATGCCGGCGGGAGATTGAGTTTCCGGATACACCCTGGTTGCTCAGGTCAACATCCGGGTAGTTGCCGCTGGAAGAATCGCGCCGCCCGACGATCGATTCCGCCATACCAGGGAGGATGTAACTGCTGTCCAGGTCAACCGAGTACAGCCGGCCTGGCTTCGGCGCGGGCGGGTAGACAGCCTCAACCAGCTGGTTGGATGTTCCCAGGAGTCCTGGAAAAGCTGCACCCGCTGAATGCAGCGCAACTGCGCAATCCAGCTCGGGCTGCTCATTCCCGGCTGCGCCGGCTGGTGCGGCCATCAGGCGCACAGCCGGGTCGCCCAACACGACGTAGTTGCGGGCGTCATTGTTAGCGGTCCACATCCCGGCCAGGTCGCGCGCCTCGTAGCGTTTGCCAAAGCTAATGTCCTCCAGCAGGAGGTTCAATTCGCTGGAAAGTTCCGCATAGCGAATGTTGAAGGGGTCCAGTGCTGCACCAACTGGAAAGCCTTGCAGGAGTAAGCTTAATGCGCTTTCGAATACTCCGAGCTGCTGCCCGGCTTTACCCCAGTAAAACGAATAGCCCCAGGCCCGGTCTACGTGCCCGACAACCGCCAGAGCCGAGCCACGTGGGTGGGTGAGCATTTTCCTGGGCAGCGAAGCCGTGAAGGGGCGCGGCGCGATTTGCGCTCGGCTATCTTTGAAAGCCGCCTGGGCGTACTCGTCAAACTGCGGGGTGCCTGCACTGTAGCAGGCAAAGAAAAAGGCCAGCATACCGAATATGCGTGCCTCATCGCCCAAATCTGCAGCCGAGAAATAGAAATCTTCTGATAGAGGACCGCTAGATTGTTTCGGCCCCGGCCATTCCTGGGTCAACAGCGCGCCCTGGCGGGCAATTTGCCAGGGATGGCCGGCCGGATATCCGGTTCCGTGGCTGGCGCTGAACAGAAAAGCCGGGGTTTCTTTGCCGCCGAGCAGTCTGGCCAGGCGTGTTTTGTTGGCCTGCTCCGGCGGCGTCAGGTCCACTTGCCAATCGGGGTATTTTTGAGAGCTTTTCTCCGCGAAGGGTTGCACCAATTCCCTGGCGCTGAGTTGAGTGGCGGGGTCGTCCGGGCTGCTGACGCCAAAGAAGGCCAGCCGGCGTGGACGGGCCAGGGCTTGTTTTTCCGCCTCGACCACGCTGTGGGCATAGCGGGCATAATCTTCCAGATTATCAAAGTCGATCCGCCCGGTGGCATATTGGACATCGAGCTGCGTCTGAAAGCGGTACGGGATGGTCGCCGGGTCAGCGACAATCAGCAAGTAATAAGGTACCTTCTCTGGCTCGGCCGGGCCGGGTCCCATACCCTGGCGCGCCAGCCAGCTCAACTTGGTCTCTCCAGGCCGGTAGCCGTCTTCGCCACTGAACTCGTGGTAAAAATTGGTGTGCAGGCGGCTGGCTTGTTCTTGCCGCCAGGCCAGCAGCTCGGCCAGGGACTGGCGGAGGGCAGGGTCTGCCTGGCTCGGGAAAATCACCCCCCAACCCGCCTGGGCCAGGTCCTTCGGGCTGCCTTCTTTTAGGCCCCTGTTCGGGCGAGTCCGCTTGAAAAACCAGTTGCTCAGCTCGGTCTGTTCAGCCGGGTCAAGCTCGAGCCCCTCCAGGGCCTTGGTGAATAGCTGCGCTTCGATCGCTGGCAGCAAGTAGCTGCCGTTGGTGGCATCGATTCCATTGAAATACAGCAGGTCATCCATAGAATGTGTCCTTAAGGACAAGGAGCCGCCCTTGCGGACGGCTCCTTGCAGCGCTGCGGCTACCCGGTTATCGAAGACCGAGGAGGGTTGCCGCAGCGCTTTGGGTCGTACGTTGACTTACGTCCATTGGCAACACCTCCTCTTTTCGTGGGATGGCAGAGGGCTAAGCGGTGGTTATCCGCTTCTGGTTTATGACGTTAGTAAACCACAGAATAGCAGGCCTGTCAATAGCGATAAAGTCGGTTGGATTACTCACGCTCAAGCTGGCATTCCAGGCCATTCCGCCATCGGCTGGTCCGAGCGCACCAGGTGCATACCGGCCTGGGCGAAGCGCTCAAAGGCCTGGTCGGCCGCTTCAGTATAATCGACCACCCCAGGCACCACCACCGGCGACGTGCAATCCTCAAGTAAATAGACCTTCTTAGCCAACTCTGGTTGCTGTGTGTTGATGTCTTCCAGGAAATCAGCGATCGTCCAGGCCACGCAGTGGCTCTTGGCCTGCCCGGCAAAGATCACCGCGTTGTATTCCTTCAGCAAGCGTAGAAAGGTCGCCGATTTGGAAGCGATCCGTTCGCCGCCTGGTCCATCCAGCACCTCCGGCCCGATCGCCGAATAATGTTCCGTAAGCGGATTGTTGCCCTTGATAGTGAAGTTGGCCTGCTGCTGGCGGGCGATGGTGTGGAAGAATACTGCTTCCTCGAAAGCCGGTACCAGGGCATGGCCAATCGATCCGACCATGACATGGTAAGGCCAGATGGTCAGGTCATACTTCTGGCGCTGTTTGAGTTCCTCGGTGTAATGCAGCAGGTGGTCCTGCCCGTATTCTGGGGTGATTGCCAGGCTATCGGCTACTGCAGGATTGAAGCGCCAGCGTCCAAACAGGACATCTTCGTAGGAGACCAGGGTCATCGGAGCAGGGTGATTCCCTTCCGAATCAACCAGGAACACCGGGTGGAAGATCATCTGGGCTGTGTGGGTATCCAAGGTGGCAACAATTTGAGTCAGGTTAGGCAAGTTGCGGTAGAGAAAGGTGCATAGGCGCTGGTTATCTTCCACCGCGCCTATACCAGTTCGCCCACCGACGAAGAGCTCAAAGCCGGGGATGCAGAAGGTGTTTTGGATATCGATCCCGATCAATGCGACCCGAAAGCGATCCCTGGCGGAGGGTTGGATGGCATGTTCAATAGCCCAGCGGTGAGCTTCGTCCGCGCGGGTCTGGTAGGGAACTGGCCAGATCTGTCCGACTTTGCTGGGTTCAAAAAATGGCGGTAACTCGATCTCTCGAAAAACTGGCATGTTTTCCTCCTGATCTTGACTAAACCGGGTTCGTGATGGTCGCCCGGCTCTGGTGAAACCCGATTCCGATCGCCGCAAAGTAAGCCAGGTAAGCGATAACTTCACTCAGCGAAGGATCAGCGTTGTAACCAAACAGGGTTTTTAAAACCTGGCCAAAAAACCCATCTTCAGATAGCCACCGGCTGGTATCCCAGATTGGCTGGATGAGGGCGGGGATCAGCCCGACCTCGTTGAATTCGTGCACGCCGTGCGCGACCAGCCCGGCTGCAAACAAGATCAGCAGCACGCTACTGATCTGGAAAAAGCGGTGTAGGTCCAGGCGGATCGAGGCGGAGAAGAACGCCCACCCCAAGCCGATAGCGGTTGCCAACCCGGCCAGAGCGCCCATGGCAACCGGTGCTTCACCAGCCGCAGCAGCCGCGGCGGTGAAGAAAATCGCCAACTCAATACCCTCCCGTAGTACAGCCAGGAAAGCCAGGACGAAAACGGCTCGTTGCCCGGTTGTAGCGGTTGCTTTCTGCACATCTTGTTCGATTTGCTTCTTTAAGTTGCGTGCCTGGCGCTGCATCCAAAAGATCATCCAGGTCAGTACGCCGGCTGCCAGCAGCATCAATGTGCCTTCGAAAATCTGTTCGTAAGGTTCTTCCAGGCGAGCGCCGACCAATTGCAATCCAAAGGCAGTTAGTAAGCTGAGCGCACCAGCGCTGAGAACCCCGCTCCAGACAACCCGGTTTAACTCCTGGCGTTGGAACTTGCGCAGCGCTCCTAATACTATACCAATAACCAGGGCCATTTCCAGGCCTTCGCGCACCGATAAGAGGAATGCAGGTAGCAAAATTACCCTCCAGTAGGGCTAGGATGAAGATATTTAATTGATATTTTATATAAAAATAAAGTAATTGTCAATCCTCGTGCGCATGTGCACTCAAGTTGCCTGCTCCAGGAAGCCGGTCTGCCAGCTGTTGGGGCTTGTGGATCAGGATTGGCAGGTGCTGTGGGCAAATCGAGTAATCTTCACCCAGGTAGCGCATCAGGAGCAGGGGAACTTCATTTTCAGTGCGATCGCAAACAATGCAAGGGGGGACGGATGCTTTCATGGAGCCTCAGGGTGAATTGGTTTTGGTTTTTCGCCCGGCCGGGGTTGGTTTGGCCGGACGTTCGACTTGCTTGGCAGGGCCGCCGCCGCGGTAGTCGGGCGCCAGGATCGCGAATAAGGTGCACAGGCGTGCATCGAGCATCCGGCTCAACAGGCGCGGGTCGATTTCTTCGATCTGGTCGAAGGTTGTGATCACTGTGGGCAGCTTGGCAAAATAACGATAATTAAACAATTGGTAGAGCTTTTCGCGTGCCCAGGGTGTGCTTGACTGAGTGCCCAGGTCATCCAAGATCAGCAGTGGGGCGGTCTTGTATTCCTCAAATCGCTGGTCCAAACGGACGTTGCTTTCAGCGCTGAAAGTTGCTCGCAGCTCGTCCAGCATTTCTGGGACGCTGACAAAGATCACCTGTTCACCCTGATCCAGGCGATAATTGCCAATTGCTGCCGCCAGGTGGGTCTTGCCACTGCCATGCGCCCCGGTGAAGACCAGCCAGCCATCCGGTTTGCGGGCAAAAGCCTGGGCAGCGCGCAAGGCGTTTTGCAGGTTGGCCGGCTGATCGGACGGCAACTGGTCATTTTTACGCAGGTCGAAACTTTCAAAGGTCATCTCGTGCATCAAGTCGAGCGAAGAGAGCTCATGATGGCCAAAATCGCCGGCCGGCCGGCGGTAATCGCTGGCCAGGATACGCACCAGGCTGACCAGTTCAGGATCTTCGAGGCGGGAGCGGATCCGGCCTTCGATCTGGTCCAGGGCCAGGTTGGTGGTCACCACGGTTGGCAAGCGGTTGATGTAACGGTAATTGATAATCTGGAACAACTTCTCCTGAGCCCAGGCAGTGGCATTCTGGGTGCCGAAATCATCGAGCACGAGTAAACCAGCGGTGCGGATTTGTTCAAAGCGATCTTCGAAGGTCGCCTGAGGGTCGTCGTACGTGTAGCGTAGGGCATCCAACAAGTCCGGTACGGTTAAGAACAGGGTGGGGAGGCCCAAGGAGACGGCGAAGTTCGCGATCGCAGCGGCCAGGTGGGTTTTACCGCAGCCGTAACCGCCTTGCAAGACCAGCCAGCCGTTGGGTTTCTCGGCAAAACGGCGTGCCTGGTTGTAGGCTTGTTCGAGTGATTCAACCTGGCGGGCTGCCAGGCCGATGCGTCCTTGTGGCTGAAATGATTCAAATGTCAACTGACGCAGCTCACTCAAGTTGCTCAGGGCATACAGCCGGTCAAGCACCTGCTGGCTGATTTCACGCCTCCGGCAGTCACACGGCTGTAACTTGCCGAAATCGGGGTGACCGAGCGGCAAATCGTACTGGTAGTACCCCAATCCGCCGCAGACCGGGCAATTCGGGTCGCCGATCAGGTCGGTTGAGCGCCCACTGCGCGACCGCTCAGCGTTTAATGAAGTCGGAGAGCTCGCCTTCGATATATTCTCGGCCAGTTTTTTTAGTGTCTCGTCGATTTTCTTTGGCATTGCGTCCTTCTTTATGCCAGCGTTTGAGAATTGCCTCGATGTAACGCCAGTTGCGAGCGTTATGTTCGACCGCGATCTGGAAAGCTTCTTCAATCCATTCCGCCGGGTAGAGATCTTCGGCTTCGCCCAGGGATTCCGCCAGCAGGGGGGTTACCGGGCCGACGTGCTTTTCGTATAGTCGAAAGATGTTCGGGGTAGCTGGGCGCAATACGGTTGGCGCGCCGTTCCGCTCGCTGGGCTGCCAGCTGCCGTCTTGGATCGCCTCCACGGCCGTGCGTCCCTTAGCTGAGTTCAGGAAATACAACTTCTCCTGCTTTTCGCCCTTGCCGAGGGCTGCCTCAAGCAACAAACCCCGTTCCACGCTTCGCCGGAGCGCATCTTTCAGCGCCAGGCGGGCCTGGTCAATATCCGGCCCTAGTCCCTGCATGAACAGCCGGTCTTCCAGGAAATCGGATTCCGTCAACCAGCGGAATTCGCCTGGGAGTTGATCCAGGCGCCAAAAGGCGTACAGGCTGAGCTTGAGCTCGCCCAGGTCATCGATCTGGGGCAACAGCTCGCTGAAAAACGGCCCTGGGATCGGGGTCAGGTGAACTCGCTTGGCTGCAAAACCTTTGAATTTCATACCAATCCTCTGCCTGGTTGTGTCAGTTTGCCCTTAGCAAATCGACGGTCCGCTTGGCGGCATTCTCGAACTTCGCCACGCTGCCCATGAAGATCAACTCGACCGCTCCCACCGGGCCATTGCGGTGCTTGGCTACCTTAATCACGGCCAGGTTCTGCTTCAAGATGTCTTTTTCGTAGAGCTCCGGCCGGTGGATGAACATCACCACATCAGCATCCTGTTCCAGGCTGCCGGACTCGCGTAAATCGGATAGCTGCGGTTCCTTATCGGCGCGCTGCTCCACTGCTCGGGAGAGTTGAGCAGCGGCGAGCACCGGCACATTCAACTCGCGCGCCAGTACTTTCAGGTTGCGGGAGATGTATGAAACTTCTTGGACGCGGTTTTCCGAGCGGGTACCGCTGCTCATCAATTGCAAATAATCCACCACCACCAAGTCGAGCCCATACTCCAGGTGCAGCCGGCGGCATTTGGTCCGCAGCTGCAGCGGAGTTAGCGCAGGGGTATCGTCCAGAAAGATTTTGGTGTCGTTCAGCACTTCAACCGCATGGGTGAAGCGTGGCCATTCATCATCCTCCAGCCGGCCAGTGCGGAGGCGCTGGGAATCGATGCTGGTTTCCTGGGAGATCAAACGGTGCACAAGCTGCTCATTCGACATTTCGAGTGAGAAGATTGCCACATGCTTTTTATGCACCTGGGCCGCGTTTTTGGCGACGGTGAGCATGAAGGCAGTCTTGCCCATTCCAGGCCGTCCGGCGACAATCAGAAAATCCGAGGGCTGCATGCCTTCCAGGATTTTATCCAGGTCAATAAACCCGGTCGGCACACCTAGGATTTCAGCTCCGCGGTTCGCCAACATTTCGATGCGGTCATAATAGGTGCCCAGCACTTGCTGAATGGTCTGCAGGTCGCGGGTCATGCGCCGTTCGCTGACGCCAAAGACCGCTTTTTCGGCCTCATCCATCACAACGTCGATCCCCGCATCTTCCTGGTAGGCCAGCTTGGCGATATCGTTAGCGGCGGTCAGCATTTTCCGCCGGATGGCGGTTTCTTCAACAATCCGGCCGTAGGCGGTGGCATGCAGCGAGGTCGGTACATTGTTCAGCAGCGCGGTCAGGTAGGCTGGCCCACCCACCTCGGCAAGCTGGCCCATCTGATCCAATTCTTCAACCACTGTCAGGAAATCGAGCGGAACCCGCCGCTCATGCAGGCGATGAAAGGCCTGCCAGATCCAGCGATGCCGGTGGATATAAAAATCATCCGCCTCGAGAAAGGAGGCGACATCATAATAAGCTTCTGGATTGATCAGCACAGAGCCGATGACCGATTCTTCGGCTTCACGGCTCTGGGGGACAATCTGTGGGCTGAGAGAAGCTTTTTCGACCGGCGGAAGGTCGCTCATTACTTGTCTTCTTCGTCGGGCTGGTCTGGCTGGTCCAGGTCGCCCAGGTTGAGCCCTTCGAGGAAATCCTTGAAGACTGACAGGCGTTCTTCACTACCGTCCGTCTCCGGGGGTGCACCAGCAGGCGCAACCGGCGGACGATCGGTCTGTTCTTGTAGATCTTCTTCCGGGATGATCCCGGCTGAATCCATGACCGAGCGCGCAACCAAGATAGGAACATGGCTGCGTACAGCGATCGCCAGCGCATCTGAAGGCCGGGCATCGATATTGAGCTTCCGGCCATTTACCTCGACGACGATATTCCCAAAGAAAGTATCGTCTCGCAATGCAACGAGATCGGAAGAGCACACGTCTGAACTCCAGTCACGTCCTTGAATCTCGTAT
>CAZAGA010000096.1:0-10398 GCA_964484335.1 uncultured Anaerolineaceae bacterium | reverse complement strand
GTGGTTATGAAATCCCCTCCACGATGCAGGGGAAATCATTGGTCGCTGGTTTAGATTTGCTGCTTAAATCTGCAGCCGATCTCACGGAGGAGGAACAAGCGATCTTGAAAGAACGATTAAGTGGGTTGGGGTATATTTCCTGATGGCATCCACTCTGAGCAGGCGGGATTTTCTCAAAATTAGCGGCAGCGCGATTGCGGCAGCCGGATTGGCTGGCTATAGCGGACGCTGGTTGCGGAACAGGCTGCCTGAAGGCTCAGCCGTGCCCCCGGCAGAAGCACGCAATGTAATCTTGATTGTTCTGGATACAGTCAGGGCAAGTAACCTCAGCCTTTTTGGCTATGAATTACCAACTACGCCGAACTTAAGCCGCCTGGCGAAGAACGCAGTCCATTTTACGAATGCCATCTCGCCTGCTAGTTGGACCTTACAATCCCATTCGAGTATATTTACTGGTCGGCTGCCTTTCAAATTAACTGCGGATTGGTCAAAGCCATTGGATGCCACTTATCCAACACTGGCGGAGGCTTATCGGGAAGCTGGCTATGATACAGCTGGCTTTATTGCCAATTATTATTACCTTTGCCGAGAATACGGGCTGGACCGAGGCTTCCAACACTATGCTTCCTATCGTCTGACGCCTGGAAGAGCTTTTGCGAGCACGTCCCTGGGCGTTGTTTTCTACCGGCGCAAGCGCCTGTTCCGGCCGATCGAGACGAATGAGAATTTTGGTTATAAAAATGCGAGTCACGTCCGCCAGGAATTTATCGACTGGTTGGAGCACCGTGATAGCCAACGTCCTTTTTTTGCTTTCCTGAACTTTATTGATGCCCACGAGCCCTATCTTCCACCGAAAGAGTTCGTCTCGCGCCTTACGAACATTCCTCCGATCGGCCATTTCCCTGAAGATGCCAAGTATTACGAAGATCCCGTGATCATTCAAGGTCTCAAGGCTGCTTATGATGGCGCGATTGCTTATTTGGATGATCAGATTAACCAGCTTGTTGAACAACTCAAGGCGCGTGGCTTGCTGGAGAACAGCGTTGTGGGTATCACCTCAGATCATGGCGAGCATTTTGGGGAGCATGGATTGCTGGATCACGGCAACAGCATGTACCGGACCTTACTCCATGTCCCCTTGCTGCTTCTCAATCCTGGCACCGTTCCTGCGACGATTAACCAAACGGTCGGCCTGCGGGATTTGGCAGCCACGTTTATTGAGCTATCCGGACTTCAAACTCCTTATCAGTTCCCTGGGCAAAGTTTGAGTCGCTTTTGGATGCAACCAAACGCACCTGGCGAGATTGTCCGTTCCGAATCGCACATCCACTCCTTTAATGACTCAAACACCGCCGGTTGGGGTTTGGCTGCTTCTTTGACCAATAACCTTTACCATTACATCCGTTATGAAGATGATCGCGAGGAGCTTTTTAGCCTGGTGGATGATCCAACAGAGATGGAAAATCTGGTTGGCAGCAATGCGGTGAAAAGTGATTTGGTAACTTTTCGTCAGTTGATGGGCGATAAATTTGTGATCGGTACAGGGGTTGAATTGCCATGAAGAAAATCCTCGATTGGCTTGGTTACGGGATGCTTTTGCTAGGCGTACTCAGTATATCGATCGCTTTCATCGCAGATCAGGTAAACCTGGGCGGGCAATCTGGATTTGGGGGTAAACAGAAAATTGCTGTTTTTATTGGTGGGCTGCTGGTTTTCTTCGGGATCCTTTTTGCACTCCCGGCTGGCCGTAGATTCTTAAATTCCTGGACGTTCCCGGATCCCCAAGATCGGGCTGGCTTTCCAACTGCCAACCGAAAAGATATCCTCCGCACTTCGTTGATAGTCAGTGCTTGGTTTGGGTTGTTCACTGGGTTTTTGGAGGTTGGATATCAACTATATAAACATTATGTCCTCAGTAAACCTTACAATCTGACTGAGCATTTCATCTGGATGGTTCCCTTAACTTACCTGGCTTTGTTTATGGGATTTGGGTTGTTGATCGGATTGGTTGGGGTTTTCCGCCCCAAGCTATTTACCAGCCGGAATATCACTTTCATTTTCATCTTTCTAGGCTGCCTTACCTTGTACTACAACTCTCCCAAGTTTCATATTTCGGCCATGGCTGTTTTAGCCGCAGGGCTTAGTCTCCAATTGTCCGCCTTCTACGCCAGGCGAGCAGGACTGTTGTTTCGCTCCATCTTGTTGACCCTACCCTGGATGGTGAGTGCCGTCCTGGTGGTAATGACCTTCATGATCACCTACTTTGGCTGATCCGTACGTGCCTATGACATCAGTTATCGCTCCAAAACAACGCTCCCTGGAATATTTCTGGCTAGCGGCTTGGTTTGGGATCCTGGCTGGACTGGTCGAAGGCTTGCTTTTCATCGGGCTCCAGGCCGCTGGAATCTTAGTTTATACCAACGCTCAGATCCTTTGGATAGCGCCAGTTGTCAACCTTTTATTGTTCCTATTGGTAGGAAGTGGATTATGGATTGGTTCGAAAATCATTCCAAAACTTCCTTGGTTGGTGGTGGCTATATTTGCCTTTTCGATGCTTACTGTCCTGGATTGGCTAGGTGTTGTCCTGCTAGAAAAGCTTTACCGTTGGGCTTTGATCTTGCTCGCTGCCGGCTCGGCGGTTGTGATCACCCGATATTTCACCAGCCGGCTTCAGATCTGGTTGAATTTTTCCCGGCGTAGTCTGCCATGGCTGGTTGGTTTTGTGCTGCTGGTCGCGATTGGGCTAAAAACAAACGCCTGGTTGGTTGAAAAACGCGCCGTCCAGAATCTGCCTGTAGCTGAACCTGGTGCACCTAATGTCGTACTAATCGTGGCAGATACACTGCGCAGCGACCACCTTTCTTCGAATGGTTATCAACGGCAAACTACGCCAACCCTGGATTCTCTAGCTGCCCAGGGGGTTTCATTCCAAAATGCCTATTCAACCAGCTCCTATTCGTTGCCCTCGCATGTATCGTTGTTAACCGGAAAGAACATTTATGAGCATGCGGTTGAATGGGATCGACCCACAGCGTTGATCGATGAACCCATTCCAACCCTGCCTGAAATGCTCCAAGAAAACGGTTATCGAACCGGCGGCTTCTCCGCCAACCTGTTTTGGGTGACTCGTGAGCAGGGTTTCAACCGAGGATTCGCTCATTTTGAAGATTACAATGAAAACCTGGCCGATGCGTTGATCCGGCCATTTTACAGCCGGATTCTGAAGAATGTTTGGTATTTGCTCAATCCAATCAGTAATATTATTGGCCGCCGTTCCGCTGAAGAGATCAATCGTTCCGTTCTGAAATGGGCTGCTCAGGACACGGATAAACCATTTTTTATCTTCATAAATTACCTGGACGTCCATGATCCCTACCTTCCGCCGCAACCTTACCGGAGTATCTTTTCTGAGCAGAAGAACCCAGGCGGCATCCTCAACAACGATCTTGGACGTCAGGATCCACAATTATCTCCTGAAGAGTTGCAGAGCGAAATTGACGCCTATGATGGCGCAATTGCCTATCTCGATGCCCAGCTTGGAAAGCTGGTTCGCCAGTTAGAAGACCAAACGAATGGTAACCTGCTGGTCTTGGTTACTTCCGACCATGGGGAGGCCTTCGGCGAACACGGGGTCTATCTACATGGGATGTCCCTTTACCGACAAGAAGTGCATGTCCCACTGGTGATTTACGCGCCCGAACGGGTTCCGGCTGGATTGAGCATCCAGCAGCCAGTCTCGATCGTCTCAGTTCCATCGACGATAATGCAGCTTACATCAGAAAACCAAGCTGAGTCGTTCAGTGCGCCTTCGCTGGCTAAGCTTTGGTCGGTTGCTGGACAGGTTTCGGATTGGCCTGATCCGCTGCTCGAAATTGCGAAGCAAGATTGGAAGCCTGCCCGCGCCCCGGTGACAAAGGGCTGGATCAAGTCGGTCGTCAGCCCAGAATGGCAGTTCATTGCCCATGAAGTCCTGGACCCCGAAATATATGACTTAAGTAAAGATTTGCTCCAGGCGAATAACCTGGCCGGACAGCCAGGTATGGCCGGTATTGTAAAAGCCTTCCAGAATCAGATCAACCAGTTCCTGCAAAAATCAGGCTTTACCCCGTAGACAAAATCTGAATGGGAACCACGCCCAGTACCTATATTTTTCTCATTGCTGCTTTCGGAGCAGTAGTTTGGCTTTTCCTCACTCGGCGCACGAATTATCGAACGGCTGCTGCGTGGGCTGTCCTGGCATTGCTTGGCCAGGCTGCTAGCTTGCAGCTTATCGATGCTGGTAACCAGATCCACTACCAGCATTACCGCCTGGGAAGTGGATTATTTCGAGCGCCTGCCATTTTCTTTTTAGGGTTCATTGGAGTTCAAGCTGCTGCGACGCTCTGGCGATTAAGCCATTCTTGGTGGCAGGTTTGGGCAGGTCTTCGATCGGTCTTGCGTGCTTGGCAGATTATCTTAATGCTATTCCTGGTAATTCTGCCCAGCGCGGCGTTATCGCGCGAGCCAGGTTTTTACTTGGCTGAGTTGCTTTTCGCTGGCCTGCTGCAACTCATGAACCTGGGCACGATCGCCATTGCTGTGGCATCGTTGCCGGAAGCAGGTCACATTCATCTGCGAGATCGGATCTTAGCGATCTTGGATTCAGAACCCACCTCAGCTCGAAATATAGTCGGCCGGATCGATCGCTTTGCGCTCCTTTGCGCCACAGCGGTATTCCTGACAACCACTTTTTTAAGTGTAGTAATCTACCAGCGCCACCCGCATGTTCAAGATGAAGTGCTTTATCTTTACCAGGCTAGGATGTTCAGCCAGGGAATGCTGACCACCCCGGCGCCTGAAGCCCCTGAAGGTTTTTTCATATACATGATTCCATTCCGCTCCCAGGATTGGTATTCTCCTTTTCCTCCTGGCTGGCCGGCTCTCTTGAGCGTGGGAGTTTTCCTAAAGGTTCCCTGGTTGGTCAACCCACTCTTGGCAACGATCAACATCCTGCTGTCCAATCTCATCTTCGTTTCCCTTTTCCCCCGGCGCTATGCCAGGCTGGCTACGCTTGGCCTGGCAATCTCTCCATGGTTCCTTTTCATGGGGATGAACTTCATGTCACATATGTTTATGTTGACCTGTGGGTTAGCAGCTGGACTGGCGCTCCTATCCGCCATCAAACAGCCGCGTTGGATCTTGGGCTTGACTGTTGGCGCTTTCGTCGGTTTGCTTAGCTTGATTCGTCCCATGGATAGCCTGGTAATCGGAAGTTTACTATCAGCAGTCGCATTACTCGCCCTGAAAAATCGACCGCGTTGGAAGATCTTGACTGGGATTGGCGCGGGAGCGGTGGTGCTTGGCGGCCTCATCTTCCCGTACAATCAAGCGATTACCGGCCATCCGCTGGAAATGCCCTTGAACCGTTATTATTCGCAGTATTACGGCCCCAATACTTATGCCCTTGGTTTTGGGGCGGACCGTGGGATAAACTGGGCGATCGATCCGCTTCCAGGTTACAGTCCGGTCGAGGCGCTGATGAATGCAGCCCTGAATATGTTTTCAGTTAATATTGAACTGTTCGGTTGGGCAACCGGATCATTATTCCTGTTCGGGCTGGCTCTCATTTGGGGCTACCGTTTCTTTTCAAAGGCGGATGTCTTTTTCCTGGTGCTGATCCTGGTTACAGTTGGCTCATACGCACTATTTTGGTTTAGTGGCGGACCCGATTTTGGGGCCCGATACTGGTACCTGCTTATTTTCCCATTGATCTATTTTTCTGTTCGAACGCTGCAGTGGGTGGATGAAAAGGGCTTTTCCATTTTAGGCCGGGAAGCCGGTTCCAGGCTGCTCCTGGCGGTTGTTCTGCTAGTCGGATTGAGCCTGGTAAATTACTTGCCCTGGCGGGCAGTGGATAAGTATTATCATTATCTCGGAATGCGGCCGGATATTCGCACCTTGATGGAGCAGGTCAAATTCGGCAAAAGTCTGATCCTGGTGCAGGGCCAGTCGCATCCCGATTATGAATCGGCCTGGACCTATAATCCGCTTAATCCCCTGGCGGATGCGCCCCTGTTTGCGTACGATCGGAATGCTGAAGTTCGGTCAGCGCTATTAGCAGCTTATGCTGACCGGCCGGTTTGGGTACTTCAAGGGCCAACGCTTACAGGCGGCGCGTATCGAATCCTGGCTGGGCCGCTCCCAGCAAATCAGGTAGAAGACCTGAAATGATCACGCCTCAGAGATACGCTTGCCTCGGTTGGATAATTTCGCCAAATTGGAGCGTAGATGAAGATCGGCGTTGATGCCGTGGTCTGGCACAACCAGCGTGGCTATGGCCGCCATGCACGTACTTTGTTGAGCACTTTGGTAAAGGCGGATCCGGATAACCAGTACGTCTTCTTTTTTGATAAACCACTCGAGGTGATTGATTTCCCGACAAACGTCGAGGCTCGCTTTGTTCCAACCAACAATCCTACCGTTCAGGCAGCCACTGCCGAGGGTCGACGTTCCATCCGTGATCTCAGCCGGATGAGTAAGGCGCTCTCGACTCGAGGACTGGATTGCCTGATTTTCCCAACCGTATACAGTTATGTCCCGGTATTGAGTCGCGCTAAGAAGATTGTTGTCTTGCACGACGTGATCCCAGAGATTTTCCCAGCCCTGACCTTGCCAAGCTTGTCTGCCCGGCTTTTTTGGCGGATGAAATCCGCCTTGGCGCGGTTGCAGGCGGATGCCCTGGTTACAGTGTCTGATTATTCGAAGAACATGATTGTCGATTATTTCCATGTTCCAGCAGAACGTGTTCATGTGGTCAGCGAAGCAGCGGATCCTGTTTTCCGGAAGCTTTCCCAGCAGCAAATTACCTCGCTTGAGCGTATCCAGGGTTGGATTACAGGTTCCCCATTTATACTTTATGTTGGCGGCTTTGGCCCGCATAAAAACTTGGCCCTCCTGATCGATATGTTTTTCCTGCTCCATCAGGAGCCTGCTTTTCGTGATTTCCGCTTGCTGATGGTAGGTGAGTATCAAAAAGAGTCTTTCTACAGTGAGGTAAACCAGCTTCAGGTCCGGATTAAACAGTTGAAACTGGAACAGCGAGTAATTTTCACTGGCTATCTGCCGGATGAAGAATTAGCGGGTTTGTATAACTGTGCGCAGGCATTGGTCCTTCCTTCTTTGATGGAAGGCTTCGGTCTGCCGGCTGTGGAGGCGGCTGCCTGTGGTTGTCCGGTAATTGCAACCACCGCCAGTCCCCTGCCGGACTTGTTGGGCCCTGCCGGTATTTACATCGATCCAGATCAGCCGGAAGCATTGCGGGCTGCCTTGCAACAGGTGCTGAGCTCTGCTGACCTACGCCAGAGGATGCACCAGGCTGGGCTGCTTGCCTCAGTTAACCTGACCTGGCCAGCCGCCGCCGGTCAGATGCAGTCAGTTCTGCAAAGCCTGGCTGAGAAGAGAACCGGATGAATTTTCTTCACCTGACCACCTTCTACCCCCCTTACAGTTTTGGTGGGGATGCAATGTACATATACCGCTTGGCCCACGCGCTGGGTGATCAAGGTCACCAGGTGGATGTTGTCCATTGCATCGATGCTTATCACCTTCAGCATCCTGCGGAACCGGAAGTCTCATTTGCCGAGCATCCCAATGTCAAACGTCACGGGTTAACCAGTGGTTTTGGTGTGCTATCCCCTTTGTTAACCCAGCAAACTGGCCAGCCGTATCTGAAGATTCGCCAGATCCGGAATATTATGGGCGACACGCCTTACGACGTCATCCATTATCATAATATTTCCCTGCTCGGTCCTGCCATTCTTAGCTTGCAGCCCCGGGCAGGCCAGGTGGTCAAGCTTTATACAACTCACGAACACTGGTTGGTCTGCCCAATGCATGTCCTATGGAAATTCAATTCTCGGGCTTGTGAAAAACCTGCCTGCCTGGCTTGTACCTTACTGGGAAAACGACCTCCCCAGGTGTGGAGGTACACCGGGATGCTGGCCAGGCATAGCCGCCAGGTGGATCGTTTTGTCTCACCCAGTCGATTCACGGCCCAGATGCACGCAGCGCGTGGCTTTTCACAGCCGGTCCAGCACCTCCCTTACTTTATTGACCGGGCAGATTTAGACTGGCAGAGCCCGGGAGAATTTCCGAATCACCGGCCGTATTTCCTTTTTGTCGGCCGACTAGAGAAGATCAAAGGCTTGCACACTCTGGTTGAGGTTTGGAAGAACGTTCAGGATTATGACTTGCTCGTTGTCGGCAGCGGTAGGCAGGCAGAGGAATTGAAATCTCTGGCCTCGGATAATCCCACGATTCGCTTTTTGGGACCGAAATCGCAAGCAGAGCTGGGTAATTTGTATTACCATGCCTTGGCAACGATTGTGCCTTCCATCACCTATGAGACCTTTGGGATCATTATGGTAGAGTCCTTTGCCCGGAAAACTCCAGTCATCGTTCGGGACCTGGGTGCATTACCCGAAATTGTCCAGCAGAGCGGTGGCGGTTTAATCTATCAGAACGATCGCGAATTGATAACGGCCATTGACCAGATTGGCTGCTATCCAGGCCTGCGCAGAGAATTGGGTGAGAGAGGCTATCAGGCTTTTCTGGATAATTGGACACGCGAAGCACATCTGGTATTTTATTATCGCTTGTTAGGCCAACTTGCTCAGGAAAAATATGGAAAGATACCATGGGCTACCTCAAACCTGGAAAGCCTTTGAGGGGATTGATTGTCGGTGATCGAATCCAATGACCCTAAGGGGAACACAATGAATAAAGATCTAGATGCCCTCGCGGGCCGGCGAGTGATTATTATTGGTGGCGGACCGGCTGGGTTAACTGCTGCTTACGAGTTAACCCGCCACCAGGTGAAACCAGTTGTCTTTGAAAAGGCGGATAAAGTTGGTGGGATCGCTCGAACAGAGAACTACAATGGGTACTATTTTGATATGGGCGGACATCGTTTCTTTACCAAATCAACAGAGGTGCACCAGTTTTGGCAAGAAGTCCTCGGGAATGATTTCTTGCTAAGGCCGCGCCTGTCGCGAATCTACTACAACCGCAAATTTTTTAATTACCCGTTAAAACCGTTCAATGCACTCACTGGATTGGGCTTCTGGCAGAGCATCCTGGTTGGCACCAGTTACTTGCGCTGGCGGTTATTCCCTTACCGCCAGGAAAATACTTTCGAACAGTGGGTCACCAATCGTTTTGGTCGTCGCTTGTTCTTGATTTTTTTCAAATCTTATACTGAAAAGGTGTGGGGGATATCCACCTCGGAATTGAATGCAGAATGGGCTGCCCAGCGGATTAAGGATTTGGATCTCAAAGCAGCCATCCTGAGTATGTTCGTCCAACCCAAGAACACGATAAAGACCCTGATTGAAGAGTTCCATTACCCGGTTAAGGGGCCGGGCATGTTGTGGACCAAGGTAAAGTCGGATGTCGAGCAGCGCGGCGGTGAGGTCTGGTTGGAATCACAGGTGTGCGGTTTTCACCGTGAAGGCAACCGGATTGTCCGCCTGGATGTGCTTCGAGATGGAAGAGTGGAGCAGGTAACGGGGACTGATTTTATTTCCAGCGCGCCAGTGACCGAGTTCATCAAGAAACTCCATCCGCCGCCGCCGTTGCAAGTTGTCGAAGCAGCCAACCAACTTAATTACCGGGATTTTCTAACTGTATGTCTGATTGTCAAAAGAGAAAACCTCTTCGATGATAACTGGATCTATATCCACGATCCGAATGTAAAAGTTGGCCGGATCCAGAATTTCAAGAATTGGAGCCCAGCAATGGTACCCGACCCTGGTATGTCCAGCCTGGGCCTGGAATACTTTTGCAATGAAGGGGATGAACTCTGGACTGCTGAAGATGCTGACCTGGTTGAGCTTGGAAAAGCTGAACTGGAAAAAATTGGCCTGGCAAGAGCTTCGGATGTGGTCGATGGAGTGGTTTACCGGGTTGAAAAGTCATATCCGGTGTATGATTCGAATTACCGCCAGCACCTCGATGTGATCCATACATACATCGATAGCCTTGAAAATTTTCAGACGATTGGCCGGAATGGTCTGCATCGTTACAACAACCAGGATCACGCCATGCTGACTGGCATGTACGCTGTTCGAAACTTATTGTTTAACGAAAAGCATAACTTGTGGGTGATAAACGCAGAGCAGGAGTATCACGAGGAAATTCGCGAAGAGAAGAAGCCAAACCTGGAAAAGGTTGCCAACGAGGTCTTTGCCGAAGCGTTCAAACGGATGGATCCCCTGGCGTTTGGGATTGCTTCTGCTTTGGCGGTCGGCTTTGGTCTATTTGCGATCACCTTCTACTTGGCGATGAATCAGCAGCTTGAAATCACTTGGCTGTTTTGGTTGTTAGGGCAGGTGCTGCCCAAGTACCGCGTCACCCTGGCGA
>CAZAGA010000095.1:0-10400 GCA_964484335.1 uncultured Anaerolineaceae bacterium | reverse complement strand
GCGTCCCCATTCACGTCAAAGCTCGCGATGCTCTCCAGGCGTTCCTGGCTTCAGATGGGCGGGATAAGATCGCGGAACATGCAGCCGAACCGTTTTTCAGAACCCAAGAAGGGGATGCGATGACTACTTACGCGATCTGGTACACCGTGAAAAAGTATGCGGCTCAAGCTGGCGTGGAGAATGTCAGCCCGCACACCTTTCGTCATACCGTGGCCACCCGCCTGGTGCGTAATCCTAATGTGGATATTGTGACGGCGGCAACTTTTCTCGGTCACAGCCGGCTGGATACAACCGCACGATATTCAAGACCCAGTGATGAGGATTTGGAGAAGGCAGCGGAAGAGATTTCCTGATCAATTACCAACCAAACATGGCCGATGGATATCTTCCAAGTACCTGGGACGGCGATCATGATTTTTTGAGGAGGGTAGCTTACTAATTGTGTAATTGCTTTATACTATTCTGAGCAATGATTTTAGTTAAATGATTCCAACGGTTTGAGCTTTTTATGGAACAGAATATTCATAATACTTATAGCAACCCTCTTGATGAAGTATGCCCGTCCGTGCCTTCTTGGTGGGAGAACAAAACCTTCCACTCTTTTTATCTACCGGAACCTCACCATGACGAAATAATAAAAAGCACAAACTGCAATGAGCTTCTACCAAACTCCATTATAGTAGGTGAAGAAGAATTATGCGATTTCCGCGGCCAAACCTGGAAGAAAATGCCTATTTCGATAAACTGGCAACCTGGTCCTTTTGCAACTGATAAGAATAATTTTCTCAGGGATCATTGGCACACCTGGTTTCACATTCAAGACCACCTTGTTCATATTGATTATGTCAGCCTTCATTTTGGATCATGCATGTGTTATGGGCGAGAATACCGGGTCTTCTACGATGGACAAGATGTGGGCAGAGGTGGAGGTTACCTGGGTTTTATGATGGCAGTATTTGGCGCATTACGTAATTTGCCATTGGTTGTTCTAGTTGATCGGAACTTGATCTATCTCCATTTTGTGTTACAGCGTTGGGGTACTGGCATACGTCATGGAGAAATTAAACCAGAAGGTACAATGTCGATTTGGCAAATTGCGTGAGCTCAATTAAGAACGAGTGAAGGCGGGCATGATGTTGTTATATCCCTGGAAGACAAGCGACGACAAAGGCACCATTTCTTGATATCCTCTTTGCCGTGTTACTGCAATATCCAGGTTATGTCAGGTTTCTTCTAATTGTTGATATTAAATTAGATTGAGGAAAGGCGGATAGCCCCTCCTCGGACGAAAGCGGGGTAAGTTGGCCGCATCATGTTCATGCAGTTGAGAGCAATATCCTGCGGCCAACTTCGCTTTCAGTCGGTCGTATTGGTATGATTGCCGTCATATTGGCCGATGGTATCAGCTGGGGAAAGCCATTGATTTTTACGAGGTCGGAAAAGGAACCCAAGAATCCCCTTTCCTGACTTCAAAGCCAGCGTGATCGTCACAATCCATGAGCCGATGACCATCAAGCTTGCAATACAGATAAATGCGATTGCGATCTCTCTCATTCTTGCCTCCAGTGTTTGATAAGTAGATAGGTTATTTGGGTTGGCAGGAGTCAAAGTAAATGAGCTTTGATCTCCTGGCCTGGATACATCAACAGAAATAGCCACGACAGGAAACCAAAGAAAAATATGGGGAGAAGCGGGTAGCTTCTCCCCATTACAGCTCTCCAGTCTCATCCAGGCGATGGCAACCCGGGTCAGGAGACTGGAAAGCGAAGTCTCCCGACTGACGGGTGTGCTCAAACCAAGAAGAGGAGAAGAAGAGTGTTCTCGCTTGCAGGCGGGATGCGCTTGCGAAACGATAAGCCATCCGGCAGGATTTGGACCTGTCAGGCGAATGTGGCATTCGTAGAATGCTTTACGTTCGCCACGCGACCAGCGGGATGGAATAAATGCACTTACACTACTGACTCATTCTGGTTAGCGTTTGGTGAATTGAATCAGCTTCTGCGCAACCAGGCAGGTCTGGGCATAAGAAGTCCAGACATCGTCAGGGGCCTGGCCATCGGATAAATTTGCCAGCACGTTCGCTTTTTGGGCGCTGAGAAGAAAGCTGCGCAAATTCTCGGAAAACACGCGGCTGCCCAACATACCAGAAACACGGATCCGGTCTTTGGTCTTGATGTTGACTCCCCGGCCATCCACCTGTTCATTCAGAAACTGAACTGTGACGTAATGCGGAATGCGCCGTGGTCGACCATTATTCCCCGGGGCGGACGTTGTCTGGGTGTGGCGGTCATATACCGCAACCCGGGCAAATAAATGCCCACCATATTCCCACACCCGGGCAACTACCCCTTCCAACCGAGCAGTACTTTGGAAAAGTAGTTCGCCAAGTTTCATCCCCAATACTTCCAGGCTTTCAGGCATCACGCAGGTGGCAACGCGCCTGACCTGGGCATCCGCTGCCATGGACAGCTCGGGGATTTTCTCGACCAGGTCTGGTTCGCGGGCTTTGAGCAAAAAATCCCGCAAAGATTCCCACTGGGTCAGGTCGCTCAGGTATCCCATCACATGCACAATATCGCCTTTGAGCAGGCTGATATCCTGGCCGTTGACCTGGCCGTTTGGCAGCCGCAGGGTCAGGCGAGCGTTGGTATTGTCCTCTTCCTCGTCTGATGTTTGACCGATTGAAATGCGGGCGAATATATCGCTGGCAAAAACATCACTGCTCGAGCGCGCCCAAATTTTGGTAACAATGCCGGTAAATTCGATTTGATTACCATCAAAGCGTTCTGGGGTTGTGATGGGTGGAGCAGAAGTTTGGATATTCATACTTGGATTGCCCATGAAAGTCCTCCGTAGGTGTTGGTTCAGGCAGGCCTGGTCCACGGACTGACCTGCCTGAGGGTGGTGGTTTGGTTGATAAAAGCAACAAGAATACTATGGCTCATAACCTTTGAATGATCGGCTTGAGTTTTTAATAGTTGCATCAAGCAAGATAACGATCTCGGTTGTAAAGGTGCAGCACAAATTGAAGCGGGTAACCATCAGGAATATCAATCCCTGGATGATGGCGGGGAGAGGGAAAGCGGTTAGCCTTCCCTCTGGCACGATGCGGAGACGGATTGTTAAGCCGGTTGCAGTTTTTCCTCGATGACCGCCAGGAATTTCTTCGCTGCAGCCTGGTCGGCACGAGCGCTGTCAGTAGTCGGTTTCAACTCATTGGCATACCAACGCAGGGCGGTCAGACCTGCCTCACGACCCTTGGGATTCTCTTCGGCCATCTTGCGCAGCGTCCAACCAGCGTAGGACTTGCCATGCCGGATAACGTGGGCGCCTGGGTCTTCGTCCTGGGGAGCGTTCGGAACAATGCCTGGTTGGATTGGAGTATCGTATCCCAATTCATTCAGGATTTGTTCAGGCGAGCGCTGAGTTCCATTACCGTTACCTGAGCGGGATGTAGCTCCGCCGTGGCCATTGTCATTGGAAGGCTTGACGCCATTTCCGTTGCCACCGGGCTGAGCACCGCCGCCGGGCAATGAAACCTTGCCTGCCAGCTTGCCGGCATTGTGATGATCAAGCTGGCCTTTGTACACGGGAAGCTGGAAGCACAGCGACTTGAGCGCTCCGCCGATAGCCGCCGTGCGAGCGCCTTCTTCGGCGTAGGCAATTTCGTTGGTGTTCACCGCACCGGTGATGATGGGAATCCATTGAATTCCTCCCTGCTCATTCACCAGGGCGTAGCTGAACACTGCGTACTTCAGGTGCGCTGTGACCCGCTTTCCCTCGCCTAGTCCGATGAACGCCATGTTTTCAGGGCTGTACTCCAATTTCCAGCCCAACCCACGCAGGCCGAAAACCTGGGTAGCGCGCTCGATCATGTAACCGGTGTTGATATCGGTCAAATCAGCGCCACCGGGCACGCCTTTGTAGGCCTGAGGATCGAATGGTTCAGCGAGTTTTTCCACAATCTGGCTGACAGGCACGCCCGTCAGCGTAAAGAGCTTGTCGTTCATAATTGATTACCTCCGGAGGATTGCGGAACCACGTTCCGTCCGCCCCTATAAGACACGGGCAGGCGGAACTGAATTCCGTTTAGATAGAATTGCCACTGTCTGCAAGGGGAGACAAACCAGCGAAGTGATCGCAGACCTGCGGCCTGAAACCGCCAGGCTCTTTTCACCTGACTGACTGATGTCCGTCTCTTTGCATGTTAAGGTGCCTTGCGTCAGCAACGATCGGAACTAGGTTTCGATCGCATGCCTTTCGCAGTCAACCCACCGGGGCTTGAACCCGGTTGCAGGCCTGCCTTGGGTTGGAAAGAATTACCTTACCAGGTATCCACCCATAATGGCGTGTCTGGCGTAATCTCGGGCACTTTGGGAGTGATGAGTGTTTCGAGATCCGTTGCCACTCCATGCCAGTTCTTCAACTTACAATCTCCAACCAACCGGGCGCGGCGCTGTAAATTGCGGGCGCAAAGCGCCACCCGTGATTGCAGTTGGGAGAGGTTTTGCCACTTTTCAGGAAGCTCTTTGTTGCTCAGCTCGACCTCGACAAACAATGATTCCGTTACATTTGGAACAGTTGGTCGGTTGATCCAAACATCTGGAACAGCGTTCGTTTTCAATCCGCTGACCTCGGGTAATACCGATGCCCGGTAACCGCGGAAACGGGCGTGCATGGCAAAAATCAAAATTGCCAAAGTGTGCTGAGGATACTGCTGCCCTTCATGCAACCTGTTCAATCGTTCGCGCTCGGTTTCGTTTGGTTCCCAACCCATGATTCGGCATAGTTCACGACCATCTTCGGTTAAATTCAACATGGCCAAAGATGTATTCGGGGCGCTCATCTCCATCACGTTGATCGAAATCAGGTTCTTTTCAACCATGTTATCGTAGATACGCCTTAAGGCGCCTGTGCGAGAACCGATCCCTTCTACCTGGCTGATGAGGTGATCGATTTCCAACCGGATATCCATCCCTCGGCTGAGCAGATAAAGCGCATACAGCTTACGGCGTAATTGCCGGGCCCAATCTACCTCCTTCAAGCCAGCCTTTGGAAAGCGATTATCAAATCGTACTGGTACCGAACTGGGGATAGCCAACGAACGCAAGTCGAGCGCTAATTCTGAGTGATGGAAACCAGCTACAGGTACGGTCACCGTTTGGGCGGATAAAACTTTCCCTGGCAATTCAGGCTGGATTTCAGCCGGATTGGTGCAGGCGACTGGTTGCAGAGAACCTGATTCCAGCCCGGTTTGTTGAGCTGCATCGTCCGCCGGAGTGCGGTCGATTGATGATACGGGATTGGTCACAACCTTTTCCAGGAACGCCAGACGCTCTTTAAGTTGTCGGTTTTCGGCCTGGGTTCGTTCGATTTCCAACTGAGTTGCCCTGCCCCAACTCTCGCTGGCTGGAGTGATTGGCAAGGTCGTAAAAAAACTTTTCCATTGACCGGAACTCCAGCTCTCTGGGGCTGTTGGATCAATCCGCCGGCAGTCTTCAATCCGGTTACCAGCCAGGCGCTGTGCCAGGTCAACCAGCACGCTGCGTAGTTCACGCAGGTTCTGTTCTGCTTGCTGGCGGAAGTGGCGCTCAGCGTCCAGCAGATCATCCAGGGCATTGGTGCGCACATCGCTGACCATCTTAACTCCTGACAAAGCGTGGGAAAAGAACTACAGCCATGATGTTTTGAGCCGGATCAGACATGGATGCAGGGGTTGGGGTGAACACAGGCTGAGGGGAAAGCGCCTGGATGGCTTCTTCCACGGCCAATCGAGCGACTTCATATTCAGAAGCGCCAACTGCCCAATCGCTGACTGCCTGGGCAGCGAGGGCCAGTTTTTCCCGCGGATATTGCAACGCGGGCTGGCCCTCGCTTGTCAGGCGCTGGATGCGTTCGGCGACCAATTGGGCACGGACCGGATCTGGGCGTGTCTCAAGCAGGGCAGCCAATGAATCGACAGCTTCTTGCAACTGGCCCAATTCATCCTGGTAAGCGCGCTGCGCCTTGGTCACTTGCCATTCCGACCAGGTTAAGAGTTGATCTTCTCCCGGTGTGAAGGTATAACCCAACCAACCCAGGCCAGCCAGGAGGAGGATGGCTGCCAGGGCGATTAAGAACCAGCGGTACTGGGAGAGATCAAGTTCCATTTCTTGCATCCAGGGTTTGACCAAATCAACGGAAACGAACTGCTGTGATGGTGTTGGCGCGCACGTCCACCATGGGCGCCACACCGACGGAGTTGAATAACACCGGAACCCGGGCAGTGGCAGAGCACAGAATTTGCCGGTTGATGGTATCCAGGGTCACTGACAGTAGCGGTGTAAACGCCATGCGGGTGCGTTCTCCAAGTGTACGCGTGAACGTGTTCTGCGCCACGCCCACCACAACCCAGTTATTCCCCAGGCGAGTTTGACCGGTATCCATGTAGTTCGGCCGGTCGCCGGCCGCCCAGGCTGCATCTTCGCAGGCTGCGTCTGTGGCAGTTTGAAGCCTGCCACGCACATAGAGCAAGCGCGAGCCATCGATAACGAACAGCATGAGCGGCAGCAAAACCGTTGCCAGGAAAATGGCGGTCCAGGCCATTGCTGAGCCGTCCTCGGAAGGATGAAGGAAGAGGGATGAAGGTTGAGGTAAGTTGGTTTTCATCCTTCCGACTTTTGACTTTATCCTTTTCATCACCACCCTTCCTGCCGAAAATAAGCCGTGGCGGTATTTGTGAAGTTCCCCGGAATGCTGACCCCAAAGAACCCTGCCAGACCGCCGAAATAATTGGGCACAGTGTAACGAATCTGGACGGTCATTACATCCCCGGGCAAGCCACTGCCTGTTACCGAGACGGCATATGTACCGACCGGCGCGGCAGCCAGCATCTGGTTGGCTCTGTTCGCTGCGATTCCAGCCGGGTTGGTTTGTGCTACGGAACCCATACGCGCCCCGTAGTTGGCTGCATTCCCGGCGTTGACCGCGGCAAACCCCAGGATGGCCATGTTGATCAATGCCAGGGAGATGAGCAGGAGCACTGGCAGCACCAGGGCAGCCTCGTCCAGTTCACCTTGGCGATCACGGACGATCTTTTGCATCAGCTTTCGCATACGGACTTGCCTGAGGATCGGTTAAATGGCTGCTGTAACGCTTTGGAAAGTCTCAGCAACTTTTGCGCCCAGCGGAGAAAGGCCAATGATCGCGGCAACAACAAACAGCGCAATCAGCAGGGCCTTTTCGTCCAACTCAGCGGAAGTATCTTTGAACAATCGTTTCAACATCGTTTTTTTCTCCTTTAAAAGTGAAATTGAGTTTGACTTGGTTGGGTTGTTTAGAAAGTTTTATTTTTTGGATGCCGCCTCCTTGTATGATCTTCGGTCTTTTTGTGTGGCCTTGTGGTGTTTTTGCAGCGCCAGCCGCACCAACACCACAACAGGTTTAACTTTTCGCAGGAACAAAAAAAGGCACGTCCTGACCGATCAGGATGTGCCAATTCTGAAAAAAATTGTAATGAAGCCCTCATAAGCTGTCAAGAGCAAAACGCCAATTGTGAATCCAGGAGCACCGGCAATGCACTTGGGGAATTTCCGCTGGAAAATCAGGTAAGCCAGCAGGTAAACAACAACCCCTAACCAGGCAGCAAGGATATAGTTTGCTCCCAGCAATCCCAGGGAGAGCATAATTTTCAGGTCTGCGCCGCCCAGCAAATGGAAGATCCAAGCGACAAACAACAGTAGAATCGTGACTCCCAGGAATAACATTTCCTTAATGTCTATGCCGGTGATCAAACGGTAAACCAGGGCGATCACGATGGCTGGTAATGTCAGCCGGTTGGATACATGGCGACTACGCAAGTCTGTGACGGAGCAAGCCATCAACCAGGCCGTGGCAAGAGAACCCACAACGATCTCGGCGATCACCAATCCTTCGTTATTTGATAGCATCGATAATCCTTTAGGGGCCGGTTTGGGAAAGCAGCCGTCCGGAAATCCATCCAGCCCGTTCATCAGGCAAAATGACATGCGCCCAAATTACCCCACTCACTTCGGCAGTCTCAAGGATTTGCACTGGTGTGCCTTGCGGCAGCCAGGAAATCAACGCTCCGCCAGGTTCACCTCGCAGATTGACGCCATCCTCGCCAGTAACGGATGCTGAGGGCAGGTCGCTGCGGATGGTAAACAACATTGAGGCGGCTACCCAGCCTTCCACGTCTTCTTCGCCATCGAAATACAGAACGTGAGCCCATTCCATGCCCTGAACGACCTGGATTTCGGACACAAGTAGGGAACTGCCGTTTTCGAGTATCCGGATGATCGTCCCATCTGGTTCCTGGCGCAGGTAGACCTGGCTGTATTCCTTCGACCAGGCAAGCGCCAATGGCGGTTTGCTCGTGGGTTCAGGCAATAGTGTTTTCGTTGGCATTTCTGGCTGTTCTATTGAAGAAAACTGAGTGGAAGGGTTGGTCGGGCTGGTAATTGGTGAGATGGTCTCGGGCGTAGAAGTTTTCTCACCTGGAGTAAAGAACCCCAGGTACCAGGGTTCATCCATGCGCCTGAGAATGAGCGCCTGGCTAAAAGCCATGAGTAAAACAATTGCAATCATCCCGGCAATCCATAACCATCGGGATCTGTTGATGTGATTTGACTTATTCTGCATAGACTGATCTCCTCAGTAATGAGCGTTCCAACTTTTCTTGGGCGGAAATGGGACACAGGTTCAGGGTTTTTTCGATGTGCATCGGCCAGATCAAGAAACCGTACATCGGATGAGAGGGTGCCGAACCGGTCTGGATGAACAGGTTGCTCTCTCCCTGGAAAGTGCGCTGCCCTGCATCGCCAATGTCTTCTATAAGAGGTGACAGGCCTTCGAAGAAACGCGCCAGGATACAGAATTCCGAATCGCCTGGCTCGCAGTGTTCCCAGTCGATGCCTCCCCGCGAGGCAAACGATCCATCTACCTGCAATGTGACCAGGTGCTGGCCTGGTTGGCGAAACAAGTCCAGCACCTCCTGGCGAGTTTGGGCGCCTTCGACGAAAGACACATAGTAGGGTTGGTCGCCGTGGCCTTTCTGTTCATAGGTTTCTTGGGAAAACGCGTTGTAAACAGTGTAGTAAGGCGGCAGCGTGACACCTGCCGCTGCCCACATTGGATAACGCATCTCTGCCTGGTTGTAATACACCTGCACCAGGTCGAACACCGGCCCATCCCGGTAGAAATCCCACTGCCATTCTTGCAGCCTGCCAGCTACTCCGGTCAGTGACCAGGCCCCGTCGCCCTCGCCGTTTGTATAAGTTGGGACGCCCCAACCATTGGTATTCACGGCCTGGATCATGGACTGCTCGCAGGGAGTCAATGAGGGCAAAAGCGGTGTTGTTTCGCTTACAGGTGTGGGCGGAGCGATGAACTGCCCGGGTAAAGCCCCGACAGCATACAAATCCACACCAAATGACCAGGTGTAGGTCTGTCCGTTGACAGCCAACGATACGGTATATGAAGCGCCCGGAGTCAGAGGAGCGCGTGGGATGATGACCACAGCATCGCGGCTGGACAGGAAACTTCGTCCCAGGGATTGCTGGTCCGGATCGGGATTGATGTAGCTGGTTTCTGTGTACAGGCAATGCTCTACGTTAATGGCGTTCTGCTGGAAAGTATGTGCTGTGACGTTGACAGATGTAAACCCAGAGCCAAACTGGACGATGATCGGCGGTCCTGAAGGGGCAGCGTAACCGGGGCAAGCCGAAAGCGGGTCGGGAGTCTCGCCGCCCGAGTACATGGTAATCGGCAGTACTTTACCCTGCGCCGGGTAGAAGATGGGGAAGATATCGGACGCATCTCCCAGGCCGCGGAAGGTATCCAATGCGGCAGCCATCTGCAGGCTATCCTCGGCGAAGGCTGGGGAATTGTTTATATCTTGCTCCGTATTGGCACTTGCCTCGCGGTACGAGCCAAAACCAATCGTTTGTAAGCGCGGATCGAGGATATTCACGGCATGGAACGGTCCGCTCATCCATTTGTCCACGGCGGAAGCATCTTGCATGGCGGTATCCGAGGCAGCCAGTACATTCGAGCCCTGCCCGGCGGCATCGCCATCCAAGGTGTACCAGGGATTGGTAGGGTCTTCGGCATGTACCAGCTCGTTGTTCTTGACCACATAACGGGAGTGGAGCTGATCTCCCTGGCTCCAACTTTCATCCTGGGTGACTGCTGGAAGGTCAGCCAGAGCGCGGTACGTGTTGACGTAGGTCAACGGACCGCCGGGTTGCAGCAGAACGGGCAAGAACATCGTATACGATAGATCTGTTTTTACATTGGTAACTTGGGATTCGGTTTGAGCTGAGCCTCCCAGAAAAAGAAGGAATAAACTGGATAGGACAGTGATCAGGATTGTTTTCATCTTATATATCTCCACACAATCA
>CAZAGA010000094.1:0-10450 GCA_964484335.1 uncultured Anaerolineaceae bacterium | reverse complement strand
GGATCGCCTGAATAGTCTCGGAGGTCCCGTCTTCTGGCCGGCTGTAAGGGTGGCCGTTATAGACTAACTGGTCAAACGCCTGCTGGGCGCGATAACCAGTATCCTGGGCGCGAATAGCCAGGCCAGCCAGGATCTGGCTGCGCAGGCGTTCAACCTGCTCCGGTGGAAAAGACGGGCGGCGCAATCCATCAGCCAGGGTCTCCAGCAGCAGAGACAGATCTTCAGTCAGGGCCTGCCCGCTAAAAAAAGTTGTGTGCGTTCCGCCAGCAAATCGCAGGCTGGCCCCCACCGACTCAAGCGTATCGTAGATTTCCTGAAAGCTGCGCTGTTGACTACCGCGCAGCAGCGCAGCAGCAGTGAAATCCGACAGTCCCAATTGGGACTCGGGATCCATCAAGCCGCCAGCCATCCAATAACCATAAATCACAACCGCCTGGCTGGAAGGGTTAGCGCGGCAGAGCACGGTAATTCCATTCGGTAGGCAGACGCGCGTGATATCTTCGGGACCGGGTAAAGAGTGGCTCATTCCGCTCCCCCCGTGGGAAGATAGGTGCCAATCACCCGGTTCTGCGGGCGCAGATAGACCTGGGCAACACGTTGGACTTCATGTGGCGTCACCGCCGAAAGGCGCTCCAGGTAGCTATCGAGCCATTCCTGACCGGCAAACATCTCGGTGAATCCCATCCAGGCCGCCTGGTTGGTGATGCTTTCGGTGCTGTATGCAAACAATGCCCGGGCCTGCTTGATAGCCCGGTCGAGCTCCGCCTGGGCAGGGGCTTGTTCCTGCAAGCGGGATATTTCATGATCCAGGGTCTCTAGTGCGGCTTCCGGCCGCACCTCCGGATGGATAATCAGCGAAAGGCTGTACAGGTATGGATCGATCGTCGCCTGCAGGCCGCCGTGAACGCTGACTGCCAGCTCGCGCTCTACCAATGCCCGGTACAGGCGCGAAGTTTTATTCGATAAACCGCCGCCGAATACGCTCAAGTCGCTTGGACCGCTGAGCAGGCTGTCTGCAACCACCAATGCCAGGAAATCCGGGTGGTTGGATTGCGGTGCATGATAGGCCGCTTCAAGGTAAGTGGTTTCCCCTGGACCTTCAACGACAACCGAGCGCTGCCCCGCCTGGGCAGGTTCAGGACGAGTCAGGCTAGGCTGAAAGTCAGCAGCCTCAAGCCGCTCAAAGTTGGCCTGCACTTTGGCCAGCATATCCTGGCTGTCAAAATCACCTGCAATCGCCAGGACCGAATTCCCCGGACGGTAATTACGGCGGTAGTGATCGTAAAGCTGTTCCGGCTGGATGGTCTGCAGGTCGGCCAGGTCGCCAATCACTTCATGGTGGTAGCTATGGACGCGGAATGCCGCCGCCTGGACTTCCTCGGCCAACCGGAAGGAAGGCTCGTTTTCCTCTCCCTGGCGCTCTGCTATAATCACTGTCCTTTCCAACTCAACTTCTTCGGGATCAAACCGGCTGTTTACCATCCGGTCCGCTTCGAGCTCTAAAGCCAGGTCGATCTTATCAGCAGGCAGGGTTTCAAAATAAGCTGTCCAATCCATGGAGGTGAAGGCATTCCAGGCACCCCCTTGACGAGAAATGGCTTTGTCCAGGACGCCTGCCGGGAAACGCGGCGTTCCTTTGAACTGCATATGCTCTACCCAATGCGATAGCCCGGTGCCGCCTGGTCGTTCATTCCGTGAGCCAACGCGAAACCAGATCCAATGACTGATCAAGGGTGCAGTATGAATCTCCTTGAGCAGGACCAACAATCCATTCGATAGTTTTAAGCGAGTCAGTTGAGTTTCCATGAAGGTTACATTATAATTCCTTCTCCGATGCATATCTAAAAAAGTTCTATATCTAACGCGGGAGGGAATGGATGACCTCAGAGTTCCAGAATCGACACGTGGTAGTAATCGGCGCTGGCCCAGCCGGCTTGTATTGTGCTAAGAACCTGGCCAATGCCGGGGTGAAGGTTACACTGCTAAACCGGGACATCAAGCCAGGTGGGCTGGCCGAATATGGAATTTACTACAGCAAGTACAAAATGAAACATGGCTTGAGGAAGCAATTTAGCCAGATCCTGGATTCGCCTAATATTACCTATTTTGGGAATGTAGCCATCAGCCAGGAATCCTGTTTCAGCCTGGAAGAAATTCGCGCCCTGGACTTCGATGCAGTCATGGTCACGGTCGGCGCACAGGGTACCAAGTGGCTAGGCTTGCCCGGTGAAGAACTGCGAGGCGTGTACCATGCCAAGGATTTGGTCTATCATTACAACATCCTGCCGCCTTTCAGCACTCAGAAGATGCACATTGGCCAGCGGGTCGCGCTAGTCGGCGCGGGCAATGTGATGATGGATATCGCCCATTGGCTGATCCGGGATCTCAAAGTAGATGAGATCCTGGTCGTGGCCCGGCGCGGCCCGGCGGAAGTCAAGTTCGACAAAAAAGAGTTGGAAGGCGTCGCCAGCCACATCGACCTTGATGCGCTGGAAGCAGAATTCCAGCGCGTTGCACCGGTGATGGAAGCGATCGGGCAAGATGTTCAAGCCGCTAAAGATTACCTCCTTTCTGCCCTGCCCAAGGCCCCAGCACCATTTTCCCAAACCCAGTTTCGCTTTCGCTTCCTTAGCTCGCCACTGCGCATCCTGGGAGATGCACAAGGGAACGTCTGTGGCCTAGAGGTCGAGGATAACAGTCTAGTGCTCAAGGGCTCAGATACGCGTGCCAGTGGTCTGGGCACAAAGCGCGTCTTGGAGGTCGACACGGTGGTATTCGCGATAGGCGACAAGGTCGATGATGTCTTTGGCTTGCCAGTCCAGTGGAATGAATTTGTCAAGAACCCACAGCCAAGCTTCCCGATAGGCGACTTATCCTATGAAGCCTACGACCTTGCAGCACAGCAGCCAATTAAAGGCGTTTTCGTCGCCGGCTGGTCGCGTGAGGCCAGCAGCGGACTGGTTGGCATAGCACGCAAAGACGGCGAAAACGGCGCGCGTGCTATCCTGGAGTATCTGCAAACCTTGCCAGAAAAAGCCAACGCAGTTGAGCGGGCTGCGCAGCTCGAAAGTCTCTTAGACCAGGCCTGCAACCCGGTCGTCCGGCTGGGCGACCTGCGCAAGCTCGAAGCCTACGAGCAGGCAGAAATCACCCGCCTGGGCCTGCAAGATTTCAAGCTCAAGACGAACGAGGAAATGTTGGAAATCATGGGATTCTGACCTGAAAGTCATTTTAAAGAAATACCCCACAAGGCGGCCAGGATCACTCAGCGCCTGGTGGGGTATTTTTTACAAGACAGGATTACTTAATTGTTGTCAGGGGGAGAGAGAGCGCGACGTGGGTTGGGAATGAACAGCAAGAAACCAAGCCCAATCGCTGCCTCTCCCAGGATAACCCCAACCACCTGAATTCCACCAAAGGAGGGGATGTTAGGAAACGGGTGGCTGCCAAATCCAAAGATATCCGCCAGTCCAGATACCACCGAGATTACAAAACCGGTGGCGACGATTCGTGCAGCGATATCAGCCAAGATTGTCTTCTGCTTCCCCACCCACAACCCATTCAGGGCAACGTAGCCGCCGATGCAAATTAGCGCCAGGCCGATCAAAAAAACCACGATCTGAACAAAGCCAAAAACGGCGCTGCGGTCCAGGCCAAAAATGGCTGGATCGACTCCTAAGATAAAGATGATGAATCCGAATCCCAGCAGAGCTAATCCCAGCCGGATTCGAAAAACCTGGTTGCTTTTACGAGGTGTGGTATCTTGCATGGTTATCCTGGTAAGATTTGCTTTAATATTCTAATCCAATTTTGACCAAAGATGGCGGCAAGATCTTGATCTGAATAACCGCGCTCAGATAACAATGGCGCCAACTTCTGTAAATCAGCAATCGTATCGATCTCGACCGGTGTGGACGGGCGCCCAAAGCCGCCATCAAAGTCGCTGCCAATCCCCGCATGCAGGGCGTCGCCTGCCCGCTGGCAGACCGCGTCAATCTGAGCTGCCACACGTTGCAGGGTGACCAGTTCGCGCCGGTCGCCTCGCTTCCAGCCCGGCAACAAAAAGCCATTTAACGGCAGGATGCCAATCACCGCCTGGCGTTCCAACAGCGCCTGCACAGCGCGATCAGATAAATGGCGATTGGTATCCAGGCCTTTCAACAGGGCATGCAGGTTACTGTGCGAGGCGATGATCGTTCCAGGATAAATATCGACTGCCTGAAGGAGCGCTTTTTCATCCATATGGCTGACATCCAGGCCAAAACCAAGATCGGCCATCGTCTCAAGCAATGCATGACCGTCCGGCGTCAGGCCGCCGGGCTCGTGCGTCCCGCCGCAGAAACGGTTGCCGGCCCAAGCCGGACCGATAATCCGGACGCCAGCCTGCCACCATTCTTCCAACTCCACTGGCGAGCGGACTCCTTCGGCGCCCTCCATCAAAATGACCAGGCCAACCGGTGGAGGATGATTTTCTGTGTGCCCTTGCCAGCCTGCCAGGACCGCCTGTAATTCAGCCGCTGTACGAACCAGTCGAAATAGATCAGGGTGCTCATCCGCCAGGCGCTGGTATACATCAACCTGCTGGCGGTAAAGGCGATTGGCCTGGGGGATATCCTGGTAAATCAGGCGATCCCACTCCCCAGAGCGCAGACGAGCCGGGGTGGCAAATAAGGTAGAAAATACCAGCGCCACCTGCCCGGCCTGGTATTCCGGCCAGCCCAGGAGAGTCTCCTCAGCCGGGATCGGTGGCAAAGCCTGTACCTCCATGCAGCGGGTTTCAATTGCCGAGCGCGTGTAGTCGCGCCCAAAAGTCAACATATTGTAGGCCAGATCTTCATGAGCATCGACAATCAGCATGGCTCCTGCTCCTTGAGAGTGAATTCTACCAGGCGGGCAGCGATCTGGCGGTCAATCTTACCCATTGGATAGTTGGCCAGCTCGGCCGGGCTGACCCAACGCAGGTCATGAACCTGGAGCGCTTGCGGTGACTGATCCTCCACAATCGAGCAGCAAAAAGCGTGCAGGGTGACCTTGAAGTGAGTATAGGCATGGCGGTAAACGCCAAACGCACCCCCTACCTGGATAACCACGCCCAATTCTTCCTGGATCTCGCGCTGTAGGCAACCAGCTAGATCTTCTCCCGGCAAAAGTTTGCCGCCTGGAAATTCCCACAAGCCACCCAGCAGGCCATGCGGCGGTCGTTGAGTGATCAAAAGACAACTATCTTGAAGGATCACCGCTGCAGTGACAGTGTAATGGGGAATTGCTGGCCGGGCAGCCAGCACTGGTCGTTGCTCCTGTACCCCCAGGGCGCGCGCCTGGCAGAAGCTTTCTAATGGGCAGTCAGGGCAGTTTGGCGAGCGAGGGGTGCAAATCGAAGCGCCCAAATCCATCATGGCCTGGTTGTAATCGCCAGCTCGCCCAGGTGGCAGGTGAGTGCGCGCCAGCTCCCACAGGCGTTGCTCGCCTGCTGGCGAACGAGCCGGCAGGTCGAGATTGAACAGGCGCGCAAGCACACGCCGGATGTTGCCATCCAGGGCCGGCTCATCCAACCCAAAAGCCATTGAGGCGATCGCCCCGGCGGTATAACGGCCGATCCCAGGCAGCCGGCGCAAGCGCTGCACATCGTCCGGCAGGTGGCCGCCATGATCAGCAACCAGAATGCGGGCCGCGCGCTGCAGATTGCGTGCCCGGCTGTAATATCCCAATCCCTCCCAGGCAGACAGAACTAGTTGTGGATCAGCTTCTGCCAACGCTTCAATCGTTGGGAAGGACGCCATCCAATGCTTGAAGTACGGCAGCACAGTCTCAACCCGGGTTTGCTGGAGCATGATCTCGGAGGCCCAAACTGCATAAGGATCAGGATGCCCGCGCCAGGGAAGCTCGCGGGCATTTTCTTGATACCAGACAAGTAAATCAGCAGCAAATGAAGGAGAATTATCCAACCAGGATCACCCTGAAGGGCGCTTACATTTGAAACCCACTGCGCGCTTGGACCACCTTGTAGTCAAAATTTTCCACGTATTCTAACAGGCGTTGAGTCATCTCTTTCCAATCCGCTAGTGCCAGGGTCTCTTGCAAGGAATCCAGGCTGGGCACCTGAACCGAGGTCATTATTTGCGGCCGGCTTCCATACATTGTAAACCAGGCATCACTGGGCTCCATTCCCAGGCGCTGCAGACCAGGAATCCAATCCCGGACGATGAACTCGAAATATTCCTGTTCCCGTCCCGGAAGAATATCCCATGTCATTAACAATTTGACTGCCACGGCTTTTTACTCCTGCCTAGAATGGATTTACTTCTGCAGATCAACCAGCCGCCAGGAAAACTCAGGCGCCCTGGGAATTTTTTTCGTAGTTCAAGACCACTACCCGCGTTTCTTCTGGAACACTGCCACGACCCACCTTTAAAGACGACACAGGCTCGATCTCTGCTAATCCCATCTCTTTGAGGAATTTATTAACCGGGGCGAGCTTAATCAGGCTGTCTGCGGTGCCGTAATGCATCGGGATCACGATTCCCGGCTCAAGCAGGCTGACTACTTCGACGGCCTTTGCAGCGTTCAAGCTGCCTCCGCCCCCAACCGGCACCAAAGCGACGTGGACATTACCCAGGGCTTCGATCTCGGTCTGGCTGGGTACCCGGCTCAGATCGCCGAGATGAGCAACAGTCACCCCGTCAAAATCAAAAACATACAGTGTGTTGCGCAGCTCTTCGGCAACTTTTTTGGTCTGGCCATTCGTCTGAACACCAGTAATAAATACTCCGCCAATTTCAAACTCGCCCGGCCCGGTGATCAGGTGATTTTTTCCTTTCACCGCCGCGGCATAGTTATGACCGGGGGCGTCATGGCTGATAGTCACAATATCCCCTTTTAATTTCAAAGGGGCGTAACCGGCTGTCCGATGATCATAAGGATCAGTAACCACCGTGGCAAAACCACGCTCGGTTAGCCGGAAGCATGAATGTCCGTACCAGGTAATTTCCATAAATAACCTCGCCCCGATTATACAACAAGAATGCTTTCTGAACCGGTTTCCCAACTTGCCGCCTGGCATAGCCTGGCACAAGCATGTTATCATATTCACCATGCAAGCTCTGCATTCCCGTCTGACACCCGATGCGCAAGCGATTTGGATAAACGAACGGTCTTGTCGGTTAGAAATCCCAGCCGGGCCTGCCGATCGCTACCAGCTGGCGCAGTTGGATGATTATCAAGATCTACGCAGGGCAGCATTTCCTCAACAGCCGCCTTTGATTCTGGACCTTCAGGCGCGCGCTTCGGACCGCCAGCACCCGGGGACCTGGGGCTTCGGCTTGTGGAATGACCCGTTCAGTCTGGGGCGGCTGGGCGGGGCTGGCCCACTGCGGCTGCCCTGCCTGCCCAATGCAGCCTGGTTCTTTTTCGCTGCCCCGCCCAACCATCTTTCACTTCGCGATGACCAGCCAGGGAGGGGCTGGCTGGCTATGACTTTCCGCTCGCCCGCCCGTCCGGCAGCCTGGATCGCGGGCGCTGGGCTACTCGCTCCCCTCCTGCTCACCCGCTTGACAGCCCGCTTGCTGCGCAAGTTGGCGCACCATCCAATCCACCAGGAATCCCGAGCTGTACTGGTAGATCCAACGGAATGGCATGCCTACCGGATCGAATGGCAGCCAGATAAGGTCAAGTTTTTGGTCGATGATCATACCCTGTTCGAATCCAATCACCCCCCGAGTGGTCGTTTGGGATTGGTGATCTGGGTGGATAACCAATATGCCGCCTGGACCCCTGAAGGGAGGCTGCGCTGGGGACTTCTGGAGAGTTTTGCCCCAGCCTGGCTCGAAATCAGGGCGTTCAACCTGATTCGCTTCGAGACCACCCGCGGCTAAACTTGCATTCCTTATCAATTCATGTTAGAATCTCGCCCGCGGCGGGAATGAACAGGGCAACAAGTTCGACAAAGCCGCCTTCCCGTACACAATTTGTGGAAGTTTTATCCGGAAACTCGCTCCTTAGGAGCGATTTTAACATCGATAGCGACTGGAACAGGACATGCCGCCATCTTATCTAACCCGACATGGGTACCAAAAGTTACAAGAAGAACTCGATCACCTGCGCAACGCCAAGCGCCAGGAAGTCGCTCAGCGCCTGCATGAAGCCATGGAAGGCGGTGAGTTGATTGAAGACGCCGAATACGAAGCCGCCAAGAATGAACAGGCCTTCGTCGAAGGACGGATTCAGGAACTCGAGATGCTACTTGCCAACGCCCGCATCATTGATGAGGGCGGACATCGCGATGTTGTCCAGGTAGCAGCCAAAGTGACTATTCAAGAAGGCGAAAATCCTGCTGAGACTTATACGATCGTTGGTCCTGCCGAGGCCAATCCTCGCGAAGGCCGAATTTCGAATGAATCACCCCTCGGGCGAGCGCTGATGGACCATCGCGCTGGCGACCAAGTCAAAGTTGACGCCCCGGGTGGTTCCTTCTACGTGAAAATCTTGAAGGTTGAATAGACTGGGGCTTACACAATAGCCCCGCGCATGGTTTTCCTGCGCGGGGTTTTTATTTGCCTGGGAGGGCGTTTTCTCAGAAGGAATAATTCAATGACCTACCAATATAACAATCTCGAAAAAATTCGCCTGGAGAAACTGGAAGCGCTGCGCGCCGAGGGCTTCGAGCCCTTCCCAACTCGGGTCGAGCGCACACACACCAGCCAGGAGGCAATCCAAAACTTTGAAGCCGCTGAAACCCAGGGCCAAGCTGAGTGGGGCCCCGCTACTTTAACCGGCAGGCTGCGCTCGATGCGCCCGATGGGCAAGATCACCTTTGCCCACATTGAGGACGGGGCAGGACGGATCCAGCTTTTCCTACGCGTCAACGAACTCGGCCAGGAAATGATGGAGTTGTTCAGCCAGGCATTCGACCTGGGGGATTTCATCCAGGCCAGCGGCGTCGTCTTCCGGACCCGCACCGGAGAGATTACCCTGCGGGTAAGCTCCTTCCGGATCCTGGCCAAAGCGATCACCCCGCTGCCAGCCGCCAAGGACGAGATGGTTGATGGCGAGTTGATCCGGCATGCCACGCTGGCAGAGCCAGAGGTACGCTACCGGCAACGCTACGCTGACCTGGCGATTAACCCCGAAATACGCCAGATCTTCCGTACGCGGGCAAAGATTACCCGGGCGCTGCGGGAATTTCTCGACAGTCACGACTTCTTGGAAGTAGAAACGCCTGTGCTCCAGCCAATCTATGGCGGCGCGGCCGCACGCCCATTTACTACCTACCACAACCAGCTCAAGCAACAGCTTTACCTGCGCATTTCTTTCGAGTTGTACTTGAAACGCCTGACGGTCGGCATGTTCGAACGCGTTTATGAAATCGGGCGTGATTTCCGCAATGAAGGTGTAGACCGGACCCACAACCCGGAGTTCACCCAATTAGAATTTTATTGGTCGTATGCCGATTACCTGCAGGTAATGGATCTGACCGAGCAGATGATCTGCCATGTGGCTGACCAGGTGCTCGGGCAGCGCACTTTCACCTACGAAGGCCATGAAATCGATCTCAATCCACCCTGGCGACGGATGGATCTACACCAAGGGCTGCTGGAGGTAACCGGCATCGACATTCGCCAATACCCGACTGTTGAAGCGCTGGCTGCTGCGATGCGTGTGAAAGGATTGCCGGTTAATCCCAAGGCTTCGCGCGGCAAGCTGATCGATGGTATGTTGGGCGATTACCTCGAGCCAACCTTAATCCAGCCAACCTTCCTTTATGATTACCCGCGTGATATCTCGCCATTGGCCAAGAGCAAACCTGGCGACCCAAACACAGTCGAGCGCTTTGAAGGTTTCATAGCCGGCATGGAGCTGTGCAACGCCTTTACCGAGCTTAACGACCCACTCGACCAGGAAGCACGCTTTACCGAAATGGGTCGCGAGGACGAACAAGAGGATGAACAGGCCCACCCAATGGACGATGACTACCTGCGCGCCATGCGCTACGGCATGCCACCCCAGGGCGGCTTTGGCATGGGAATCGATCGCCTGACTATGCTGCTAACCGAGACGCCGAACATCCGCGAGGTTATCCTCTTCCCGCACCTGCGCGAAAGAGAAGGCTAGCCCCAACAACAGGCTTTCTCAGTTGGTCACTTGACAGTCACTCAGGTTCGGGTATAATCCGCGCTATTCACCAACAACCTACGCGGAGACAAGTAAATGGCCTGACTTCCAGAGAGCTGCCGGATGGTGCGAGGCAGCAGAACCAGGCCCCGAAATCCCCTCCGCTGCCCCAATCGGGGCGGTTGCCCTCGCAGGGTAGCAGGGATCGCCTGCTTACGTAAGAGGGCCGGCAGAGCCCGTTAGCGCCCAGTCAAGGCCAGGCTGCTTTGGACCGGTCGAAGAAGATCCCTTCGATCCGGACTCCAGACCAGGCAGCCGGGCAAATGCAGGTGGCACCACGAGC
>CAZAGA010000093.1:0-10452 GCA_964484335.1 uncultured Anaerolineaceae bacterium | reverse complement strand
CCTTTGCCCGCCTGCATGGCTATCCAGTCGGCATCCTGGCGAATAACGGGGTGCTATTCAGTGAAAGCGCCCTGAAAGGTGCTCATTTCATCGAGCTATGCGAACAACGCGGCATACCGCTGCTGTTCTTGCAGAATATCACCGGCTTTATGGTTGGGAAGGAATATGAGGCGGGTGGTATTGCCAAGGATGGCGCCAAGCTGGTGCACGCAGTTTCCGCCGCCACAGTACCAAAACTGACGCTCATCATCGGCGGTTCATTTGGGGCAGGGAATTACGGTATGGCCGGGCGAGCTTTCAATCCACGCTTCCTGTGGATGTGGCCCAATGCCCGGATCAGTGTGATGGGCGGGGAACAGGCAGCCAACGTCCTGCTGACGATCAAGCAAGATAGCCTGGTCCGGGCTGGGCAAGCTATCTTGGGCGGGGAAGAAGCGGAAAAATTCAAGCGGCCGATCCTGGAAAAATATGAACACGAAGGCAGCCCGTATTATTCGACCGCACGGTTGTGGGATGACGGCGTGCTCGACCCACTCGAGACACGCCAGGTGCTGGCCCTGGCGCTTTCAGTAGCGTTGAACGCTCCCCGCCAGGCTGGTAATTTCGGTGTTTTCCGGATGTGAACCCATGGAACTCTTGATCATCGGCGGCACTCGTTTTCTTGGAAAAGCCCTGGTGGAAGCGGCCCTGGCGCATGGCCACCAGGTAACCTTGTTTAACCGCGGACAAACCAACCCCGGCTGGTTTCCAGAGGTCAAAAAATTACACGGCGATCGCAACCAGGACTTAAGCGCTTTACAGGGCCGATCCTGGCAGGCGGCGATCGACACTTGCGCCTATTTTCCACGCCAGGTGCGATCCTTGCTCGAGACACTGGCTGGACGGATTCAGCACTATACTTTCATATCCTCCATCTCAGTTTACGCGGATTTCAGCCAGCCCGGCCTGGATGAAAATTCTCTCCTGGCAACCATCCCAGACCCGTTCATTGAAGAAATCACCAATGAAACTTACGGCGGCCTGAAGGCGCTGTGTGAGCAGGCCGCTGAAACTCACTTACCCGGCCAGAGCCTGGTGCTGCGCCCTGGCTTGATTGTCGGTCCATTCGATCCGACCGACCGGTTTACCTATTGGCCAGCACGGGTAGCGCGCGGCGGCGAAATGCTGGCCCCGGTACCGGATTGGAACACCCAGGTTATTGATGTGCGCGACCTGGCCGAGTGGAACATCCACCTGGTGGAACGAGGCATGGTTGGGATCTTTAATGCCACCGGCCCGGCAGAACCGTTGAGCTTCCGCACTTTACTGGAGACCAGCCGGCGAGTTAGCGGGAGCCAGGCTAGTTTTACCTGGGTCCAGCCGGAATTCCTGCTCAACAATGGTGCGGCGCCATGGAGTGAAATCCCACTGTGGCTGCCGGGGGATGAAAACGCCGGGGCGGACCAGGTAAGCATTCAACGCGCATTGGGCGAGGGTCTGGTTTTCCGACCCACCGAAACGACAATCCACGATACCCTGGCGTGGGAGAGCACCCGCCCAGCCGGGCACCCCTGGCGAGCAGGCCTGACACCAGAAAAAGAAACCGAGTTGCTGCAAGCATGGCACAATTTGACAAAATCCTGATCGCGAACCGCGGTGAGATTGCCGTCCGCTTGATCCGCGCCTGCCGGGAATTGGGCGTGAAAACGGTGGCGGTATATTCCGAGGCCGACCGGGCCAGCTATCCTGTCCGCCTGGCCGATGAGGCCATTGCGATTGGCCCGGCACCCGCGCTGGAATCCTATCTATGCGCAGAACGCATTTTAGAAGCTGCCCGCCACAGCGGGGCTCAAGCGATTCATCCAGGTTATGGCTTTCTATCCGAAAACGCAACCTTCGCCCGCCAGGTCGAGGAAGCCGGCCTGGTGTTTATCGGACCCCCGCCAGGAGCGATCTTCGCCATGGGCGACAAAGCTGAGGCGCGCCAGCGGATGATCGCGGCCGGCGTCCCGGTCGTGCCAGGTCGCCAAAACCTGGCGGGAGAGGAGGCATTTGCGCGCGCGGCTGAAGAAATCGGCTATCCAGTGATGATCAAGGCTGCCGCCGGTGGGGGTGGAAAGGGAATGCGGATTGTCACACAGCCCGGAGAGCTGCTCGAAGCATCGGCTGCTGCCCAGCGCGAGGCGCGGCATGCTTTTGGAGATGACCGCCTGATCCTGGAAGCCTATATCCCCCGGGCGCGCCATATCGAATTTCAAATCCTGGCCGACCAACATAGCAACATAGTTCACCTGTTTGAGCGCGAATGCTCTGTCCAGCGCCGCCACCAGAAAATCATCGAGGAAACCCCCTCCCCCCTGCTCAGCCCTGAGTTGAGGGCAGAGATGGGAGCCGCGGCAATCAAAGTCGCCCGATCGGTCGGCTATACGAATGCCGGGACGGTCGAGTTTATCTGCGATCCCTACTGGCAAACCACAGGCCGGCAGCCGTATTATTTCCTTGAAATGAACACTCGCCTGCAGGTTGAACATCCGGTCACCGAGTTGGTCGCGGGCCTCGACCTGGTGCATTGGCAAATCCGGATCGCAGCCGGGGAGCGCCTGCCCTTCCAACAATCTGACCTGGCCCAACGCGGCCACGCCATCGAATGCCGGATCTATGCCGAAGATCCCGAGCACAATTTCCTGCCTTCGACCGGTAAAATCCACCGCCTGGTGAAGCCAGAGGGTCCTGGCGTGCGTTTCGATTCCGGCTATACCAGCGGCGACAGTGTATTGATCCATTACGACCCACTGATCGCCAAGCTGATTGTCCAGGCAGCCGACCGGCCAGCAGCGGTTCAGCGCATGGCGGCTGCGCTGCAGGAGACTGTCATCCTGGGCTTAACCACCAATATTGAATTCCTGGTTCACCTAATCCGGGAAGCCGATTTCCTCGCCGGCGAAGCGCACACCGCCTGGGTAGAAGAAAACTTTGATGACTGGCAAGCACCGCGTTGCCACCCGCCAGATGAGGCGCTGGCCGCGGCTGCCCTGCTCCAGGCGCGCCGGAAGCCCGAGCTCACACCGGACCTGGTACAAGGCAAGCATGATCCTTTTAGCCCGTGGGAATCAAGCGGGCATTTCCGGGTGGGTATGACCAACTCAGAAGCGAGGAGAACCGGCGAATGATCCATCGCTTCCAATACCAGGATGAGATTTACGAGGTAGAGCTCGAGCAACACGGTAAGTGCTATCGGATGAAGCTAGGCGGAGAGCAGGTGGAATTCAACTTGCTGGATGAACAGCCCGGTACATTAACTTTCATGTGGGCGGGACGCCCTGTCCGGTTGGTTTGGGCGGTCGAAGGCGACCAGACCTGGCTGTTCCTGGATGGCTGCACCTATGTCTTGCGCAAACCTGAACCAGCCAGCCGCCGGCGCTCGAGCACTGCAAATGCCCAAGGCCAGGTTTTAGCTCCGATGCCAGCTCAGGTCCGTTCGTTAGAAGTTAGCAGCGGCGACCGGGTCGCAGCAGGGCAGCCACTCTTGTTGCTTGAAGCAATGAAAATGGAAATCCGGATCAGCGCCCCAATCGGCGGCCGGATCACTGAGCTAGGCATTCAGGTTGGCCAAACCGTCAGCCGTGATGAACTACTGCTGGTGATCGAGCCCCAACCCGATTAGCGCCAGCGCGTGAGGAGGAAGGTATGCCAGGAAAATACTTTGAAGATCTGGTGATCGGAGAGCGTATCCGCCATTCGACTGGCCGGACGGTTACCGAGACAGACAACCTGCTTTTCTCTGCCTTAACGATGAACACCCAACCGCTACATCTCAACGCGGATTTTGCTGCTCGGACTGAATTTGGCCAGCGGATTGTCAACGGGCTATTCACCCTGGCGCTGGTAATCGGCCTGTCCGTGTCCGAGCTCACCGAAGGCACCATTGTCGCAAACCTGGGCTATGCCTCAGTTTCCCACCCCAACCCTGTTTTCCACGGCGATACGATCTACGCGGAAAGCGAGGTGCTTGAGAAACGAGTTTCTCGCTCGCGGCCGGACTGCGGGGTAGTCCGGATCAAACATTGGGGGACCAAGCAAGGTGGCCAGATCGTAGTCGAAGTCGAACGAAGCGTCTTGTTCCTTCGCCGCCTCGGATAAAGTCCACTTTGCAAAAAATCTTTGAGAAGAGTGTGCCAGGCAATTAATCATAGAGTACAATTGAAGCAGGAGGATCCGATGCGATCGCGCCGTGCCCTGTTGTATATCCCTGGAGATGACCTGTATAAAATCAACAAAGCCGGAAGCTTGCAGGCCGATTCGGTCTGCATGGACATGGAAGATGGCGTAGCCGCCAACCGGAAAATCGCTGCCCGAGAAACGATTGTCGAAGCACTCACCAGGGTAGACTTTGGGCGATCGGAACGCCTGGTACGGATTAACCCAGTCGGCTCGGGGCTGGAGGGAAATGACCTGGCCGCGGTGTTACCCGCCCATCCGGATGGAGTGATCATTCCGAAAGTTGAACATGCCAGCCAGGTCCAATGGGTCACTAAGCAGCTGGCTGCCGCCGAAAGCCAGTTTGGTTGGCCGGCCGGTGGAATGCCATTACTGGTGGTTGTCGAAACAGCTCTAGGGATCGTCAACCTGCGCGAAATTGCTACTGCCGATCCACGTCTGGAAGGGATGATTTTCGGTTCAGAGGACCTGGCCGGGGATATCGGCGCGATCCGAACCCCCCAAGCCTGGGAAGTCTTCTACGCCCGCAGCGCTCTAGTGACGCATGCCGCAGCCTTCGGTCTGCAGGCCATCGACATGGTCTTCATCCATTTCAAGGATCCGGAAGGGCTGCGCCTGGAGGCTCTGCAAGGCGCACAGCTTGGTTTTGCCGGGAAGCAGATCATCCATCCCAACCAAATTCAGATCGTCCAAGAAGCCTTCACCCCGACCCCGGAAGCTATCGCCTATGCCCAAACCGTAGTCAATGCGTTTCAGGAGCACCAGCAAGCCGGGGCAGGCGCTTTTGCCCTGGATGGTAAAATGATCGACCTGCCGATCGTAAAATCCGCCGAACGCGTCTTGCAGCGCGCCCGGGCAGCTGGATTGGTGGTATAGGATGCCCCAATAGGCTGTTTGTTCAAGAAAGGGGAATGGCGCAATCCTTGCACCGAAATCACTATGAAGCGTTTGCTCTTTTTACTGGCCAGCTTGCTATTTTTATTCAGCTTTGGATGGTTCACCCAACGCGCCCTCTTGAACGCTAAAACGGCTGCAGCAGGTACGATTCGCAAACAAATCAATCTCGATAAACCAGTTCAGGGCTGGGTGGTTGCCCGGGACCTGGGGGTTGGTGATGTCCCCGGCCTGAGCACGCCACGCCAAAGAGTGCGCCTGACCCACCGCTCGGGTTGGGTGGTGGATACCTTTTGCCAGCGGCCCGACCTGCCCGTACCTGTGATCGGAACCTTATGCGAGCGAACTGGCGAGGACACCTATTGGTGTGGCACCGGCCTGCAGCCGCTCAAAGAATATCGCATCCGAGAGCAGCCGACGCCGACTAACACTCCAACCCTAACACCGACAGAAACGCCCACTTTAACCCTCACCCCGACCAGCACCCTGGCGCCCAGCCCGACCCCGACCCGGATGTCGTTTCCAACCCCTAACCCAACCCGGCGGCCCAAGCCGGGCGGCGGCGGCTTTGATCAGCTTTGGGCGCCGGGCATCAGCACTGGATTGCCCAGCCCTACACCCTTCCAGCCGGTCCACCCCACTGCAATCCTGCTTCCCGCCCAGCCTACACCACCCGCACCGGTCGCTGCCTGGGCAGGGGAGAATTTTCCCGGACTGGCGTTGCAAGCTGGCCAGCCAGTCATCCACCTGCGGATAAAACCAGATGGCGGACAGGTAAACCGTGGAGAGCCAATCCAGCTCGATTTCCAGCTGGGGACAGAATGCCAGTTCGGCGATGGGACGGCCTGCATCAACACCTTCCAAGCCCCGAACTCTGCACCCGTTAGCCTGGTTACGATCCACTCCGGCGTCGGCGGCGAAGCACAGCCACTGCGCCACGCTCTGGAGGGCACAGGTTACAACCAGGCTGGCCTGCCGCTGCGCCAGGTGATGAAAAACCTGCGCCAGCTCACCGGCAGCCCGGTGCGGATCAGCCAGGGCGGAGAGCAGCTTGACGACCTGGAAATCGCCGCGGCAGTTCGGCTACCGGCTGAGCTAGTCAAAGAATACCTGAAAACCCCTGCCAGCCAGGTTTTGGAATTTGCTGCTCAATATGCTCCAGAATTGGAAGCATTTATTAACCCGGCTCACCCCCTGCTAGTGATCGAGACGTGTGGTTGGCGGATGCCTGGTGAAGCCCTGGGGAATGGCTTGCCCGATACTTCGGCGTCAATCTACATCCTGGTGATTTGGCAGCCATAACTTCCCTGAAAGGCGGTAAAATAGCCCGGGTCACCGCCATGATGCTGAATTTAACTTCAATCACAACGAACCTGGAGCAGCGCGCCGATGGGATCTGGTATGCCTGCAACCAGTCCCCAATCGATTACCCGGAAGAAGGCAATGCCTTTTGTTTCCGAGTCGAGGAGGGATCTTTCTGGTTCAACCATCGCAATTCGTTCATCTTGGAGGCGCTGCGCCGCTTACCACCCGGGCAGCCGTTATTTGATATCGGTGGGGGCAATGGGTTCGTAGCGAAAGCGATTTGTGAAGCAGGGATCGAAACGGTCCTGGTGGAACCCGGTATTGAAGGCATCCTGAATGCGCGCAAGCGGGGGATCAACCAGTTGGTTTGCGCAGCGTTGCATGACGCTGGATTTTTACCGGGCAGCCTGCCGGCGGTGGGTATGTTTGACGTGCTGGAACACATCCCGGATGACCTGGCTTTTTTAAAAGAAATTCATAGCCTGCTTGCCCCCGTTGGACGGCTTTATTTGACGGTGCCAGCTTACCAGGCGCTCTGGTCAATTGAAGACGATTTTGCCCAGCATTACCGGCGCTACCGCCTGAATGGACTGGTTGAACGCCTGCAGCAGAGCGGTTTTACGGTCGAATTCGCGACCTACATTTTTATCACCCTGCCCCTTCCCATCTTGCTTTTTCGAACCCTACCGAGCAAATTGGGTAGGCGCAGGCACGGTGATTTAGAGAAGATCGAATCGGAACTAAAGCCAGGATCGGCAGGCGCTAACTCATTGCTAGACTTTTTCTTAAAGCTTGAGCTTCACCTGCTGCGGCGCTTGAACCGGCTACCATTTGGTGGAAGCTGCCTGGTGGTAGCTCACAAATAGAACTCAAACGAGTGCTTCAATCTTGGCAATCGCGCTGCGGAAATCATCACCCAGGTAAACCCCGGCCATCTTGCTGCGTAACTCAGGGCTCTCTACAAACGCGCGCCCGCCATAGCCAAATCCAGGACGACCCGTGGCAGCCATCTCAGGCAGCCATTTCGGCCATTCGAGCAATTCCAGCGCTGACGATTCCGTCATCGCGACCATCACCAACAGCGAGGGGTGAGTTGCCCGGATAAAATCCGCCAGCTCAGAGAGAGGCATTGATTGGCCCAGGTAGGTCACTGGCCAGCGTCGCCGGCGCAGTAAAGCACCGATAATCAACAGGCTACCTTCATGCCATTCATTTGGTCCACAAGCGAGGACAATCGGGTTGACCGGGCGCGGTTGTGGGCCGCTCATAATCCATAAAAGCAATTTGTTGCGCAAATAATTCGTGCCAACGTGTTCGGTGGCGATGCCCACCTGGCCGACTTCCCAGGCGTTTCCGATCTCTGCCATCGCTGGGCCGATCAGGTCCAGGATGATCTCATCAATATTGGTAACTGCCAGCGCTTCGCCAATAATTTCATCCGCCAAAGGCAAGTCGTGCTTGAGCAGCGTTTCAACCAGGCGACTGCGGGCAATCTCCATGTAGCTGCCTGAAGGCTTAGGCAATTCTTCGCGCAACCCCGGCGGAGGAGTGAGTGCGACCAGGTGGCCAGTCATCTCCTGATGGCGAAGGGCATTGATTGCCTGGGCAGTCTGCATGCCTTCTTCAATCCGATCACGCACCCAACGCAGGCGCAACACATCACGCTCAGAATATAAGCGATGCCCCCCAGCAGTCCGTTCCGACTCGGGGAAATCATAACGGCGTTCCCAGGCACGTAAGGTAGCCATGGTAACCCCTGTCATCCGGGCGACGACGCCAATATTATAGAGCGGCTCGGTATTTCCAGTATTGACTTCAGGCAAAGGACTCATTGGTTTTTCTCCCGTATCATATTACTTTTAATAATCATATCACATTCTCAAACTATTGTCAATATTATGTACAAAATTAGTACATAATTCCTTGACAATTCAAAGGGAAATGACTATAATTAGGTTTGAAAGTGGCACGACCATGTTTATATATTATAGAACTTTTTTGATACTTAATCAAACAATAGTTTGACAACAATAATTTGACCCGCTTAACAGGAGGATCGATGCGAATTTTTATCACCGGTGGCAGTGGATTAATTGGATCCGCCCTGGCAGAAAACCTGCTCCAGGATGGACACGAAGTGATCTTGCTAAGCCGCAACCCGGCCCGCACCGGTTTGCAGGCTCCCAAAGGTGCCAAACTTGAAGCCTGGGATGGGAAAACCGCCAATGGCTGGGGCAAGCTGGTCAACCAACAAAGCGTGATCGTCAACCTGGCTGGATCCAACCTGGGCGCCGGACGCTGGACCGCCAGCCGGAAGAAAGAAATTCTAGAGAGCCGGCTATTCGCCGGGCAAGCCGTGGTCCAGGCAGTGGAACAGGCGGTCGAGAAGCCGCTGGCAGTCTTACAATCTTCGGCGGTTGGGTATTATGGATCGCAGGCTGACCAACTCCTCACCGAAGGCAATCCAGCCGGGAGCGACTTTGCAAGCCGGGTAACCGTGGAATGGGAAAAATCAACCGCGGCAGTCGAGGCCCTGGGTGTCCGCCGGGCGATCTTTCGCACCGGTGTGGTCATTTCCACGCGGGGCGGAGCTTTTCCCAAGCTGCTCCTGCCCTTCCGCCTGTTCGCTGGCGGTCCGATTGGCAACGGTAAACAGTGGTTCCCTTGGATCCACCTGGCCGATGAAGTAGCCGGGATTCGCTTCCTGATCGATCACACCGAAACTAAAGGTGTGTATAACCTGTCAGCGCCAAATCCAGTCCAGAACAAGACCCTTTCCCGGGCAATTGGAAAAGCGCTCCATCGCCCGGCGCTGCTTCCTGTGCCGCCGCAGGCGCTTCAGCTCCTGTTTGGCGAGATGTCCACGATCCTGCTAGCCAGCCAGCGGATGGTGCCGCAACGCTTCGTCGAAGCCGGTATGAAATTTCAATTTCCAGAAATCGAGCCAGCGCTCAAGGACCTATTCCGATAAACACCGCAAGCCGGCTTTCGGTTGAGCGAATCAGTACTTTCGCAGCGGTGAGGAGAAATCATGAGCCAAGCACCAAGAACAGTCGCCATCTGGTGGATTCGGCGCGATCTGCGATTGACAGATAACCAAGCTTTGCAGGCTGCGCTGCGCGCGGCCGATCAGGTCTTGCCGGTGTTCATCCTGGATGGGAGATTGTTGGATTCGGAATATTCCGGTGAGAAGCGCAGGCAATTCCTGTTTGCCAGCCTGGCTGCACTTGACCAGGCTTTGCGGCAGCGCGGCAGCCGGCTGATTTTGCGCCTCGGCAATCCAATTGAAGAACTTACCCGACTGCTTCAAGAGAGCCAGGTGCAGGGTATCTTTGCCGAGCCGGATTACAGCCCGTTTGCCCGGCAGCGTGATTTAAGAGCCGCCGCCAGCCTGCCAATCCAATGGGCAGGCAGCCCGAGCTTCCATCCCCCGGGCAGTGTCCTGAAAGCGGATGGCAGCCCGTACACGGTGTTTACACCCTTCAGCAAAGCTTGGAAAGCGCTGCCCATTCCGGGTTCAAGCGCGATTGCGCCCATCCCAGAACATATCGAAACGCCCGCCGACACGGTCTCCTTGCCTTTGCCAATCACGGAGAGCAGCAATGAAACGACCCCAATCTGCCTGGTGGAGTTCCCGGCTGGCGAGGCCACTGCGCAGCAGCGCTTGGCGGCTTTCACTCGAGGCGATACCCCTCCCATATACCAGTACGCTTCCCTGCGCGACCGGCCAGACCTGGATGGAACCTCCCGACTTTCTCCTTACCTGCGCTTTGGGCTGATCTCTGCCCGCCAGGCAGTCCTGGCAGCCTACCAGGCTATGCAAGTCGCTCCAGGTTCTGAAGCCCGCCGAGGCGCGGAGGTCTGGCTGAATGAGTTAATCTGGAGGGAGTTCTACCTTCACATCCTGGACCATTTTCCGCGCGTACGGCGGCAGAATTTCCGCCTGGAAGGCATTGCCTGGCGAAATGACGAGGCCGAGTTCGCCACCTGGAAGCAAGGCCTGACTGGTTATCCGTTTGTGGACGCCGCCATCCGCCAACTGGTCAGCACCGGCTG
>CAZAGA010000092.1:0-10619 GCA_964484335.1 uncultured Anaerolineaceae bacterium | reverse complement strand
AAAGTTTTCCAACGGATACGCAACCGCCGCCGACTGAAACCCTGCCGCCGACGGTGACTGATACACCCACCGAGCCGCCCGCCAGCGATACGTTAACGCCCCAGGTTACGCCATGAAAGGCAGCCTAAACCTGCTTGGCCGAGTTTGGGTAGCACGGTGAATATTTCCTCAAAAGGAAGACGATGATGACGGAACTCTTGCCTTTTTTGAAAGAGATGATCTCGGCGCCCGGCCTGACCGGGCATGAGGCTCCGATCCGAGCGATGATTAAGAAAGCCTGGCAGCCGCTGACGGACGAGTTGCAGATCAGCCGGCTGGGGAGCCTGCATGGCCTGCGCCGGGGACGGGCTCGGGAGGGTGGACCTGTCCCAAGCATTTTATACACGGCGCATATGGATGCGATCGGTTTGATGGTGACCGGGGTTGTGGACGGCCTGCTGCGGGTGGCGCGGGTGGGTGGGGTGGATGCGCGGGTGCTGCCCGGCCAACCGGTCACGGTTTTTGGGCGAGAAGAACTGCCCGGCCTGGTCGTCCAGCCGCCAGCACACTTGTTACCAGGCGAGCTGCGCGAAAAGCCAGTCCCGATCGAAGAGCTGTGGGTGGACACTGGATACCTAGCCGAGGAAGTAAGCCGGCTGGTGCGGGTAGGCGACCTGGTGGCTTTTGCCCAACCGCCAATTGAACTAAGCAACGATACCCTGGCTGGTCATTCGCTGGATAACCGAGCCTCGGTGGCTGCGTTGACCGTCTGCTTGGAGGAACTGGCGGGCCGGGAACTGAACTGGAATATCTGGGTGGCGGCGACTACGCAGGAAGAAGAAACGCTGGGTGGGGCGATGACTTCGGCTTATGCACTGCGCCCAACGCTGGCGGTCGCGATCGATGTTACTTTTGGCGCCAGCCCCGGCAGCCCCGGTCACTTGACTTTCCCGATAGGCAGAGGTCTGTCGCTAGGCTGGGGGCCGAATATTCACCCAGGGTTGTACCGGGCCTTTAAAGAATTGGCCGAACGCCTGGAGATCCCATATAAAATGGAGGTCATGCCGCGCATGTCAGGTACCGATGCCATGGGACTGCAAGTTGCGGCAGAAGGCATACCGAGCATGGTGGTAAGCATTCCGCTGCGCTATATGCATACCCCGGTTGAGATGGTTTCCTTGAAGGATATCCGGCGGGCGGGGCGACTGCTGGCCGAGTTCGCGGCCCAGTTGGATGATCGCTTCATGGACAAACTTGGATGGGAGGATTGAGATGATCCCTGGAATCGGCGGAGAACAAATCACCTTGCTGGAACGGTTGTGCAACGCGTGTGCGGTTTCGGGAGATGAAGGCGAGGTGCGGGCGATTGTGTTGGAAGAAATTCGCCCGTTTGTTGATGAGTACCGCGTGGATGCGTTGGGGAATGTGCTGGCGATCAAACGCGGTGCAGGCGAAGGGCTATTGCGAGTGATGCTGGCGGCACATATGGATGAGGTTGGCTTCATGCTGACCAACGAAGAGGGCGGAGCGAACGGCGATGATGGCATTTTCCGTTTTGACACGGTCGGCGGCCTGGATGTGCGTCAGTTAGCTGGGAAAGCGGTTTTGATCGGCAAACAGCATGTGCCGGGGGTGATTGGGGCCAAACCGATCCACCTGACTACTCCGGAAGAGCGCAAGCAGGCGATCAGCGTGGAGACGCTGCGAATTGACGTTGGGCCGGGCAACCAATCCAGGGTCAAAGTGGGCGATCGGGCCACCTTTGCGACGCGTTTTATGGAAACCGGTCCAAGCCTGCGAGCTAAAGCGTTGGATAACCGGCTGGGTGTGGCAACCCTGATTGAGCTGGTTAAACATGCCCCGGCGAACATCGACCTGCTGGCGGCGTTCACAGTCCAGGAGGAGGTCGGTCTGCGTGGGGCACGGGTGGCCGCCTATGCGCTAGACCCGGATCTGGCGCTGGCATTGGACAGCACGCCGGCTAACGACCTGCCGGCGTCTGATGCGGGCGAACCTGGCAGTGAGAACACACGCTACAATACCCGCCTGGGCGGCGGCCCGGCGATTTATATCGCTGACAGCGGCACACTCTCGGATCCACGCCTGATCCGGCATTTTGCTCAGGTAGGTGACGCGCTAGCGATTCCTTACCAGTTCCGCCAGCCGGGCGGCGGTGGAACGGATGCGGGAGCAATTCATAAACAGCGAGCAGGCATTCCCAGCCTGTCAATTTCTGTGCCGGGACGCTATGCGCATACGGCAGCAGGGATTGCCCGCCGGGAGGACTGGCAGAATAGTCTGGCGCTGGTGCACGCTGGCCTGGAGCGTCTGGGCCCGGAGTTATTTTCCATCGATCGATAATGCTTAGGGATGAGAGCAGAAGACTGCGAGGAGCTGAGTATGAAGGAATTGATTGAAAAACTGGTCGAGACGGTTGCTCCGTCTGGATATGAAGGACCCATACGCCAGGTGGTACGCGAGGCGGTAGAAGAGCTGGCGGATGAGGTGCGAGTGGATAAGCTGGGTAACCTGATTGTCCGGCGCGGGCCGACGGCAGGGGCAGGCGATGGACCGGCCCAGAAAATTATGTTGGTGGCGCATGTGGATGAAATCGGGGTGATGGTAACCCACGTGGATGAAAAAGGATTTGTGCGTTTTATTCCGATCGGTGGAGTACGCCCGCAAACTTGTCCTGGCGGCCGAGTACGGTTTTTGAACGGTGCGCAGGGTGTGATCGGGAGCGAACGGATCGATGACCCGGCCAAGACGCCGGGGTTCGAGCAGATGTTTATCGACCTGGGCGCAAGCAGCGCGACGGATTGCCCGGTTCGGGTGGGCGATATTGCAGCTTTTGAGCGGCCTTTTTTGAACCTGGGCGACCGGCTGGCAGCGAAGTCCATGGATGACCGGATTGGCGTGGCGGTGCTGATTGAGGCGTTGCGCGGGCTGCAGCAAACTCCCAACGAGATCTATTTTGTGTTCAGTGTTCAGGAAGAGGTCGGCATCCGAGGGGCGACGGTAGCGGCTTACGGGTTAGAACCTGACCTGGGTATTGCCGTGGATGTGACCGCCTGCGGTGATACCCCAAAGGGGACGCGAATGGAAGTCGCCTTGGGAAAGGGGCCGGCGATCAAGGTACGTGACTCGGGCATGCTGGCTGATCCCCGGGTGGTAGCCTGGATGGTGCGGACGGCAGAAGAGGCTGGACTGCCTTATCAGCTCGAGGTACTGGAACGGGGCAGCACGGATGCGGCGGCGATCCAGCTTTCGCGGGCGGGGACTCCGGCGGGAACGATATCGATTCCGTGCCGTTATGTACACTCGCCTTCCGAGATGGTGGATTACAATGATGTACAGAATGCAGTGCGTTTGCTGGTTGCTTTACTGAGTAAACCGGTGGAACTGAACTGAGGCGGGTCACTGCGACTGGAAATTTATACAGATGAAACGCTTGATCCTGGTTTTGGCCTGCTTATGCCTGGCTGGTTGTTCGGTCATTCAAGAGCTTTCCTGGTTGGGGAGTGACCCGACCGCTACGTTTCGGGCCGAAGCGACTGACACGCCGAGGGTGAGCCGGACGGCCACCCCAGCGACTGCGCCAGTAGCGGGGACAGACGAAGAACCGGCCGCCACGCCGGCAGGTCCAACCGCGCTGCGGATCTGGCTGCCGCCGCAGTTTGATCCAGGGGGCGGCAGCCTGGCTGGAAACCTGCTCCAGGAGCGTTTGGATGCTTTCGGCGAACGCCGAGAAAATGTGCGGATCGAGGTGCGGATCAAAGCGCTGGATGGGCCAGGAGGCCTGTACGAGGCGCTGGCGGCCACCACGGCGGCTGCGCAACTGGCAATGCCCGACCTAGTTATTCTGCCACATGGGATGATCCAGGCGGCGGCCACGAAAGGTTTGCTGAGGCCGATGACCGAGTTGACGAGCGCACTGGATGATCCGGACTGGTATGATTTTGCCCGCCAGGCTGCCAGCCTGGAAAATAACCTGTTTGGGCTGCCTTTTGCCGGGGATGTTCTCATCCAGGTTTATCGAGGTGGACCGGATGTGCAGCCCGCGCTGGATTGGACAACCGCCCTGGCGCTCAAGACGCCGTTTGGTTTCTCGGCTGCTGATCCGCAAGCTTTGTTTGGCCTGGCGATGTATGAAGCAGCTGGTGGAAAGCTGCTGGACGAAGAAGGCCGCCTGACACTGCAGGTGGAGCCGTTGGCCAAGGCGTTGGAATTTTTTAAGGCGGCTGGAGCGGCGGAAGTGATGCCTTTCTGGCTGACACAATACCAGGCGGATGCCCAGGTATGGGCAGCCTTACAGGAGGGGCGGACGAGCAGCCTGGCGGGATGGCTATCGGATTACCGGGCGGTCGACCTTGACGGCGTGGTATTCGACCAGATTCCTTCTCCAGATGGCAAGCCATTTGGTCTGGCGCGCGGCTGGGCCTGGACGCTGACCTCGCCGGATGCCGAGCGGCGGGAGATCGCGGTCGAGTTGGCGGAATTTCTTACGGAAAGTAGCTTTCTGGCGCGTTGGAGCCAGGCGGCTGGATTACTGCCAGCCCGCCCTAGCGCCCTGGCTGAATGGCGGCTGAGCGATGAAGCGGCACGGCTGGAGCCGATTGCCCAAGCCGCCAGCCTGGTTCCAGCCAGCGATTTATTGAAAGTCGCGGGGCCAGCGCTGAGCGAGGCAATCGTCCAGGTGCTCAAAGGGCAGCTTGAACCGCAGGCGGCTGCGCAGGCGGCGGCCAATCAGGTCAGCCCGCCATGAGGTATAATTAACGGATGGAAGATCGTTTACCAACTGATTCTGATTCGCGACCGGAATCCGGCACCAGCCAGTGGCAGCGAATCTGGGAAAACCTGACCCGAGCTGGATTGGGGGAAACAGCGCTTCGGCTGGGGACACATTTTTTACTGGCAGCGTTTATCTTATTGGTGGCCTGGGGGTTGCGGTCGATGTACCAACGCGCCCAGGCAGCGGCAGGGCCGCAAAGCTTGGCTTTGACGGCGCCGATCGCTGATCAGGAGTCAGCAAAAGTCCCACAAGCGACCGCAATGGTTGACATGCCTGAATATGCACCCTCCGTTGAGGCTGCATTCGGGGAAGGTATTGAGCGCGGCGCCAGCCTTCATACAGATGTTCCTTCGCGGCCCCGGCTGCAGGTGATCAAGTACATTGTCCAGGCGGGTGATACGGTTTTTGGCGTGGCAGAGAAGTTTGGCCTGAAGCCGGAAACGATCCTGTGGGCCAACCAGTTTGTGCTGGGCGATAATCCACATAACCTGCGCCCAGGGCAGGAATTGAACATTCTGCCGGTGAACGGCACCTACCATCGCTGGTCGGCGGGCGACGGGTTGAATGCGGTTGCCAAGTTCTTTAACGTAAAACCAGAAGATATTGTCGAGTTTCCTGGCAATGGGCTGGACCCGGATACAGTTGGGGATTACAGCCGGCCGAACATTGCGGCTGGGACCTGGCTGGTGATCCCGGGCGGCTCGCGGGAGTTTGTGAACTGGAGTGCGCCGGAAATTCCGCGTGACAACCCAGGCGTGGCCAAAGTGCTTGGAGCAGGGGCATGCGGTACCGTGGTGGATGGAGCGATTGGGGCAGGCGTGTTCGTGTGGCCAGCCAATAACCATTTTCTGTCCGGTTTTGACTATAATCCGGGCGCCAACCACTCTGGGATTGATGTCGACGGCGAGACCGGGGATCCAGTGTATGCAGTGGACAATGGCGTGGTGGTTTACGCCGGTTGGAACGACTGGGGGTATGGCAACATGGTGGTCATCAACCATGGGAATGGCTGGCAGACGCTTTATGCGCACCTGGATCAATATTACGTCCAGTGCGGTCAGAGTGTTTACCAGACCAACATTATTGGCGCACTTGGCAATACCGGCAATTCAACCGGCTCGCACCTACATTTTGAGATGATGTACAACGGCACGAAAGTCAACCCACACGATTACTTACCTTAAACGGGGTTACTGAGCCAGCAAACGGGCGTGCAATTCGGCGTAGCGGCCATCCAGGTTGAGCAATTGGGTGTGCGTACCCTGCTCGACAATCCGACCATCTTCCAGGACATAAATGCAATCTGCCTGGCGGACTGTGCTCAAGCGGTGGGCGATCACAATCGCTGTGCGCTGGCTGAGTAAATCCGCCAGGGCTGCCTGGATGAGCGTCTCGGTGACGGTGTCGATATTAGCAGTCGCCTCATCCAGGATCAGAATACTCGGACCGGGCAGGATGGCACGCGCCAGGGCAACGAGCTGGCGCTGGCCCACCGATAAATTGACTCCCCCCTCAAGTACTTTGGTATCATAACCGGCCGGCAGGCTGGAGATGAAGCCATGGGCGCGGGCCAGGCGGGCAGCGGCGATTACTTCTGCATCGCTAGCGTCTGGCCGGCCAAAGCGGATGTTATCGGCGATAGAGAGCGAGAACAGGAAGGGGTCCTGGGGGACCAGGCGGACCTGCTGGCGGAGCGAGGCCTGGGTGACCTGGCGGATGTCCTGCCCGTCGATGCGAATAACGCCCTGGGTGGGGTCATAAAAACGGGCTGCCAGGTTGGCCAGGGTAGTCTTACCGGCGCCGGTTTGGCCGACCAGGGCGACCGTCTGACCTGGCTGGATGACCAGGTTGAGATTGTGAATGACCTCGGGACTATCGGGGCGATAGCGGAAAGAAACGCGCTCAAAATCGACGCGACCCTGAACTGGCGGTAATTCGGTGGCTCCAGGTTGGTCGGCGACGCTAAGGGGAGTGTCAAGCAGCTTGAAGACCTGCTCGCCGCCGGCCATGGCTGACTGCAGGGTGGTGTATAAGCGGCTCAGTTCCTGGATTGGCTGGAAGAAACGATTGACATAGGAGAGGAAGGCAACCAAAACGCCAAGGGTCACGTTGCCCTGACTGACCATCCAGCCGCCAAAACCGAGCACGATGGCCGTAGCGAGCATTCCAAGAAACTCGATGGTTGGCAGGAAGATGAATGAAAGCGACATGGCATTGATGTAAGTATCGCGGTTGGCCAGGTTGACCTCTTGAAAGCGCTGCTGGGAGGCGTCCTCCTGGGCGAAAGCCTGGATGGCGCGCACGGCGTTAATGTCTTCTGCCAGGTTGCCGACAACGGCGGCGACGCGGGTGCGAGTCTCGCGGAAGGCGCGCCGGGCCTGGCGTGAGAACAGCCAGGTCGCCAGGATCATCAAGGGTATGACAGTAAAGGTGAGCAAGGCTAAAGTCGAGTTCATCGAGATCATGACCACCAAGATACCGACCAGGACGAGCAGGTCGCCAGCCAAGGTGATCACGCCCTGGGAAATTAATTCGTTGATCTCGGCGACATCATTCATGACGCGGGAGACGGTTACACCGACAATGTGGGTGTCGTGATAGCCGATGCCGAGCTTCTGCAGATAGCGGAAAACCTCGGCGCGCAGGTTGGCCAGGACGCGCTGGCCAACCCAGGAGAGCAGGTAACGCTCGCCGCTGACGCCCAGATAGAGGGCGACGTATGCGAGGCCAATTTGCAGGGCGGTGGTACCCAAACCAGGCAGGTCGCCAGAGGAGATGTTATGGTCGATAGCGGTTTTGACCAGGTAGGGGATCAGCAGGGTCATGGCCGTCTGGAGCAAGGTCATTATGAAAGCGAAGCTCATGCGCAGGCGGTACGGTCCCAGGTAGGAGAGCATGCGGCGCAGGATGGGCCAGTTAAAGGCGGCGCCTTCAATATCTTTACTGCCAAAGTTTTCGAGTGCGCCACGGGGGCCCATACCGGCCGGGCCGGCGCCAATTGTAAAGCTCATCGGCTGGCCTCCTGGCTGGATTTTAGCTCTGGTTGGTTTTGTTCTTGAGGGGCGAGCTGCTGGTGGTAAATTTCAGCGTAGAGCGGGGAGTGCCAAAGCAGTTCGGCATGCGTCCCACGGGCAGCGATGCGGCCCTGGTCGAGGACGAGGATCAGGTCAGCACGGCGGACGGTGCTGAGGCGGTGGGCGATGACAAAGGTGGTGCGTCCCTGCATCAGGCGATTGAAGGCCTGCTGGATGAGCGCCTCGGTGGCGGTGTCGACTGAGGCGGTGGCGTCGTCGAGGATCAAGATGCGCGGGTCGAGGAGCAGGGCACGGGCAATTGCCAGGCGCTGTTTCTGGCCGCCGGAGAGAGTCACCCCACGCTCGCCGATACGGGTTTCGTAGGCATCGGATAACTGGCAGATGAACTCATGCGCCTGGGCCGCCTGGGCCGCGGCGATCATTTCTACCTCGCTGGCGGTAGGTCGCCCAAAGGTGATATTTTCTCGCACTGTGCCAGCGAACAAGATGGTTTCTTGCATAACGATTCCAATCTGGGTGCGCAGGGATTGCAGGTTGACTTGTTGAATATTGTGACCATCAATCAGGACGCGGCCAGCGGTGGGATCGTAGAAACGAGGGATCAGGCTGATAATGGTGGATTTACCTGAGCCGGTCTTACCCAGCAAGGCAATGACCTGGCCAGGCTGGGCTTCAAAAGCGACACCGTTTAAGACCCGGGCTAACTTGTGGCTTTTACCGTAGGAGAAGGAAACGCCTTCAAAGCGGACATGGCCTTGCAGGGGTGGGAGGGGATAAGCGCCAGGGTTGTCCTTGACGTCTGGAACTGCATCGAGAATTTCGAAGATTCTTTCGGCGGCCGAGGCAGCGATGGCGACAGCCGGGATGACCAAGCCAAGGCGACGGACCGGCTCAACCAGCAGACCGAGGTAAGTGGTGAAGGCGACCAGCTCGCCCAAGCTAAGCTGGCCCTGGATGACCAGTGAACCGCCATACCAGATAATAAAGACGGATCCCAGGTTGGCAATCAAGAGCAGAAGCGGAGCCTGGATGGACTGAAGGCGGGCAGAGGTCGAAGCGAGCTGGAACCAGGTATTATTCTGTTGGTCGAAGCGGGCAATTTCGGATGGTTCCTGGGCAAAAGCTTTGACTACCCGGGCGCCGCGCAGGTTCTGCTCGACTAGGGTGGTGAGGATGGCAAGCTGTTTTTGGATTCGCAAGGATAGCGGGCGGAAGCGGCGGCCAAAAGCCAGGGCCTGGTAGATGAGGAGCGGGATCATTAAAAGGACCATTACAGCCAGGCGAGGTTGCATCCAAATTAGGATGGCAGAAGTGCCAACCAGCATCAGGGCGCCTTCAAGTAGACGTAAAGTGGCGCGACCGGTCAGGAAGCGGATGCGCTCGACATCCTGGACAGCGCGGCTGAGCAGCTCACCGGTCTCGGCGGTATCATGAAAGGAAAAGGACAGCGAGGTCAGCTTGCGCTGGATATCGTTACGCAGGTCATAGGCGACGCCTTGCGAGGCAGTTTCAGACCACTGGCCTTCAATGAAAGTGAATACGCCGCGGACCAGGGTCAGCCCAAGCAAGCCAACGACTGCCCAGACCAGCAAGCGCAGATTTTGGCTGGCGATGCCCTGGTCAATGATCCAGCGGATAAATTGGGGCATCAAGAGGGAAAAGGCCTGGATGGCCAGGACGGACAGGTAAGCGCCGAGGGTTAATTTCCAGTAAGGCAACAGGTAGCGGTATGAGCGCAGCAGGGCAGAACGCATATTAAAGACTAAGAACTCACCTTGTCAACGGGTTGATTAAGCTGTGCTTGGTTAGCCTGCCAAGCGATCAACTGGTTTACACGCTGGCGCTGGATGGCATCGGCCTGGAGGGCAGGCTGGCGTCGAGTTAGGTTCCAGGCGCTGCGCCAGTTACGCTGGATGACCCTGGCCAAGTGGCTGACATAGGCCAGCGGCCAGAGCAGGGAGCGCGCCAGGCGTGGATAAGCGGTGCGCATTTCTGCTGGAGAAGGGAAAATCAGGCGGGCGGCCTGGCACAGGCGCTGTAACCCTGCGGGGGAGGCCCAAACTGCAGCCAACTTGCCGCCCAGTTCAGCGGGCTCGAGAATCTGAGTGGCTGCCCAGTCTAGGAAAACTGGACCTTTGGTGTTGGAGTCCAAGCTAGCCAGAACAGTAGCTGGGATGGGCGCCTGGAAGAAGCGGACCGATAGCGAAAGCGCCAACCATGCGCTCCGCTCTGCATGCCACTGGTGGGCCTGGTCCACCAAGCGCGACCAGTCGATCTGATTTTTGAACAGGCTGGCGGAAGAGGCGATATCGTAGAAGGGACGCATGCCCGAGGAGAAATACTCCATGTATGCGGCGTGGAGGCTGAGGTGCAGGAGCAGGTCTTCAGGCGAAAGCTCTAGGACTGGCTGGTCCATCATCAGGCCGGGGCGGGCGCGCTGCCAGAGGGCCTGGATCGGAATCTGGAAGGGTGAATTGGGCGGCGCTAAAGTCCAGTGCAAATCGAAGGCCGGCGCGCCAGGCCGGCCAGGCAGGCTGAAAGTTGGCAGGGCATGTCGAACGCGGCATTCTTGTTCCGGGTCAAGCGAGTAAGGCGGCTGGTAACCCAGCTCCTGTAGAACCTGGATTGCATGGGAAAGCTGTTCGCGAGGCAGGAGTAAATCGATATCGCTCATTGGACGCAGCCCAAGATTTTGGTAAACGCGTTCGGTAAGAAAGACGCCTTTGAGCGGCATGGTTAAAGTTCTACCCTGGCCTAACCTGGCGAGGACTTGCTCAAGGGCCTGGAAAATCTTCAGGTTTTGGGAGAAAGTC
>CAZAGA010000091.1:0-10643 GCA_964484335.1 uncultured Anaerolineaceae bacterium | reverse complement strand
AGAAATACCAGGCAACCCTGCATACAGATAAAGGCGACATCGTCGTCGAGCTGTTCGCCGATAAAACCCCACGGACGGTGAATAACTTCGTATTCTTGGCCAGCCAGGGCTTTTATGACAACACGATCTTTCATCGCGTGATCGGAAACTTCATGGCCCAGGGTGGCGACCCAACCGGCAGCGGCCGGGGCGGACCTGGCTACCGCTTCGCCGACGAATTTGTCCCCGGGCTGCGCCATGACAAGCCGGGTATCTTATCGATGGCTAACGCTGGCAAGGATACCAATGGCTCGCAATTTTTCATCACTCACGTCCCGACCCCCTGGCTGGACAACAAACACAGCGTGTTTGGAAAGGTGATCCAGGGTATGGATGTCTTGTTATCCATCCCGGAACGGGATCCGATGCGCCCACAGAGCCCGGCGGTAAAGCTAAATTCGGTGGAAATAACAGTCAGCTAAACCGGCATTCCCCCAGGCTCTTTCCGGTAGAGAATAATCTGTAATGAAAACCGGCCCGCAGGTTCAATGAGTCCAAAACAGCGTCTCAACCTGCTCCGCGGGCTGGTTTTCCTTTTAGTAATCCTGGTGAGCATCTATCTGTTCACCATTCGTGACCAGGCGCGTGAATTAGCCCGTTATGGGTACCCTGGGATATTTTTACTCTCGATTCTCTCCAATGCAACGATTATTTTACCTGCACCGGGAATCTTGTTCGTGTTTGCGATGGGCGCTGTATTCGATCCGCTCCTGGTAGCGTTGCTGGCCGGTGCAGGCGCAGCGATTGGTGAGCTGTCTGGTTACCTACTCGGCTTTAGCGGCCGAGCGGTGGTCGAAAATTCAGATCGTTACCAGAAAATCTTCTCCTGGATGAAAGCGCACCGCACCCTGAGCAACCTGGCGATCCTGCTCCTGGCGTTTATACCCAATCCGCTATTTGACCTGGCTGGGATGGCCGCAGGTACCCTGCGTATTCCAGTCGCCAAGTTCTGGTTATTTACCTTCCTTGGCAAAACCTTGAAAATGCTTCTGTTTGCTTTTGCCGGCGCATCGTCGCTGGATTATCTATTTGGCCAGTTAAGGATATTACTCCGAATATAAGGATGGAAACTATGCTTGAAGATCAACGAATCGATGCCTATTTAGAAAAAAACTTGATGAAGTCAATCGAGGAGTTATCCCGGTTATGCGCTCAGCCGAGTGTATCCGCGCAAAACTGGGGCTTGAAAAAATGCGCCGCAATGGTCAGCGAGATGCTTGCCCAGCGTGGCTTTTCCGTACAGGCCATTTCAACCGATGGCGCGCCCGTGGTTTTCGCCGAGCGTAAAGGCCAGAGCGAGAAAACGCTCCTCATATATAATCATTACGATGTCCAGCCGCCCGAGCCGCTCGAATTATGGGAGACCCCACCGTTTGAGCCCAGCCTACGGGATGGCAAACTCTTTGCGCGCGGCGTCAGTGATGACAAAGGCCAGCTAGTTTCTCGGTTGTTCGCGATCGATGCCTTGCTGGATGCTTCCCCTGTGCTGCCGTGTAATATCAAATTTATTATCGAGGGTGAGGAAGAGGTCAGCAGTATCCACCTGCATCAGTTCATCGAGGAGCATCAAGAACTCCTGGCAGCCGATGGCTGTGTCTGGGAATTTGGCGGGGTTGACCATCGCGAAACGCCAATGCAGTACCTTGGATTGCGCGGAATCTGTTATGTGGAACTTTCGGTAGAAACCGCGAACATGGATGTCCATTCCGGGCTGGGCGGCAGCATCTTTCCGAATGCAGCCTGGCGGTTGGTGTGGGCTTTGAATTCGCTCAAGGACAGCCAGGAAAGAATTCGCATCCCAGGTTTTTATGATCCGGTCGTCCCACCTAGCGCTTACGACCGGGAACTTATGGAAGCTCTACCGGAAACAGCCGAAGAATACCAGGAACGATACGGAGTTAAGCAGTTTCTCAAAGGGATGACAGGCGGAGTCGAGCTACGTCTGGCAGAGGTCTTCGAACCAACCTGTACAATCTGCGGTCTTAATTCTGGATACCAGGGCCCTGGGTCAAAGACCGTCCAGCCCGCGCGGGCCTCGGCAAAAGTTGATTTCCGGTTGGTGCCCAACCAAACCCCAGAGAAAGTTCTGCAGCAATTACGCGCTCACCTGGATGCAGAAGGTTTTCAGGATGTCAAGATCCAGTATCTGGGCGGCGAAGCGCCAGCCCGCACAGATCCGAACGATCCATTCGTGGAGTTGGTGGTCAAAACCGCGCAACCAGTATATGGCCAACCCATGCAACTTGTCCCAATGGTCGGTGGATCAGGCCCAAATTACCCGTTTATCCACATTCTGAAAGTTCCGGTGATCACCGCAGGCGCTGGATACCCTGGAACGCTAGCTCATGCACCAAACGAAAATATCCGCCTTGATCTCTATCTGCAACATGCCCGCCACATGGCGCGGCTAATCGAAGCGTTTGGCGCTCAATAAGCCAATCCAAGAAAAGCCAGAATTAGCGGCCTGGATTATAATGAAACTAATTACTCGATCAAACCATCAATAGGAGGTTGTAATGCTAGTCGGCGAAAGAATGTCTCATCCAGTCACAACCATTTCTCCAGATATGCCCGTGGTAGAGGCTTTAAGCCTGATGAAGCGCGAACATATCCGCCGGACGCCAGTCATTAAGGATGGCAAACTAGTTGGAATTGTGTCGGACAAAGACCTACTGAACGCCTCGCCATCTCCAGCCACCTCGCTGAGCGTCTGGGAAATTAACTATTTACTCAGCAAGATCATGGTCAAGGATGTGATGACGAAGACTGTCCTGACGGTGACTCGTAGCACCCCGATTGAGGAGGCGGCCCGGATCATGGCGGATAATAAGATCGGCGGCCTGCCGGTAGTGGATGGGGACCATGTGGTTGGGATCATCACCGAGACAGACTTGTTCAAAGTATTCCTGGAGTTGATGGGCGCACGGCAGCAGGGGGTGCGCGTGACTGCCCTAATCCCCGAAAAACCTGGCATGCTGGCAAAGGTGACCCAGGCCATCGCTGGCGCCGGCGGCAACTTCATTGCCTTCGGCCAATTCCACGGCCAGGATTCGACAAACTGGATGCTGACCTTCAAAGTTGAAGGCCTGGATGAGGAAACGGTACGCCGGGTAATTGAACCGGTGGTGCAACAGATTACAGATATCCGGACCTGCTGCCCATAAGCAATATGAAATATTAGCATAATCCGACATAAAAAACCAACTCGGCTGGTTTTTTATGTCGGATTATGCTTTTAGTGGAACTTCAGGGTATTCGGCTAGCCAGGTGTAGAAATAGCGTGCGCAACAAATCAGTATCCGCCCTGGCTCGATGCGAATTGGGCAAAGAAATCCCCGATTGGCGTCCAGCGACATCCAGCGATACCCAGCGCGAATTTCCCAGGTATTCAGAATAAATCTTCATCACGTCAAAAACCCGCTGGGATGGAAAATCCCAGGCAATCCGGTGGTACAAATGGGTCTGTTTCACCATACGCAGGTCAAAATCGGCATTGTAGATTCCAATATACCGTCCAAGGATGGCTGACTGGACCAGGGGCCACACATCAGGCCAAGATGGGGCCATCTGGACCATCTGATTGGTGATACCATGAATTAATGTGGCATCGATCGGGATCGGTCGGACCGGTTTCACCAGTGTATCGACTAGAATCGCACCTGAATGATCCATCACACAAATTTCGATTATCTCAGCCGCTGGATCCAAGCCGGTGGTTTCAGTATCCAAAAAAACTGGCCTGGTTGCCAGGTATTCACGCGCTTTATGAATTGCGCTTTTCCGCGTCAAATAGGCCATTAGTAAACGAGGTTGATATTTACTTGAGACAATTTAGTACGGTTGTGCGCTCAGCGATTTATCTGGACGGTCAGAGCCAGGCTGTCTTCACTCATTTTCAGCGATTTGAAGACGACCTGCCCATTAATCATCGATGCGCCATAGCTGAAATCACGTGAGATTAGCTCTGCGATTTGATCCAGGATTTGCTGGTTGAGCACCAGGCCGGGCATATCAACATTCAATATATCTGTGCTGATTGCACCCGAGACAACCTTCAGGCTGATATCGTAACTTCCGGTCAATTCCGAGCCATTTTCCTTCCGGTAAGACATAAAAACGCGCATGTAGCCATCTTTCATGTCCACGCCAGTAATCCGGAAAGGTACGTTTTGCGCCGGTGGTGCACCCAGGATAATTTGGTTAACTTTATTCTCATCCAGGTTCATCACCAGGTCCTGGTTAGAAGCCAGAGAACATGCGCTAAGGAAAATCAGCACTAACCCCAGGATTAAGCCTAACCAAATCTGATTCGAACGAGTTCCCATCAGGTTTTACTCCGCCAATCATTATTCTGCCGCTAGCCAGTTGCAGGTTATGTCTTCCAGTTAACTATCTATTTTAACGTATCAACCAAGACAATATAACAAGCTTTATCAACTTACACATCTTGGATCTTCCGAATCGAACCCAGAAAAGTCTTCGTCCGTTCATCTTTTGCCTGGAAGAAAATTTGCTCTGGTACGCCATCCTCAATGATCCGGCCTTGGTCCACATAAATAATCCGGTCGGCGACATCTTTTGCAAACCCCATTTCATGGGTAACCACGACCATGGTGGTGCCTTCAAAAGCCAGGGTTTTCATCACCTCTAAGACCTCTCCGATCAACTCCGGGTCTAGCGCGGAGGTCGGCTCGTCGAAAAGCATCACCTTAGGCTCCATTGCCAAGGCGCGGGCAATTGCCACGCGCTGCTTCTGCCCGCCGGATAGGCGGATGGGATGAACATCTCTCTTTTCCAACAAGCCTACTTTGTTCAAATATTTTTCACCAATCGGAATGGCCTGTTCTTTGGGCATCCGTTTTACCGTAATCAAACCTTCAATCACATTTTCCAGAGCCGTCCGGTGAGGGAATAGGTTGAACTCTTGAAAAACCATACCAGTATCCAGGCGGAGCGCCAAAACTTCTGCACGCTTAACCTGCTTCCCAGGGCGACACACTACGGTATCCCCAGCCACCGTAATCGTACCAGCAGAGGGCGTCTCAAGGAAGTTCAGGCAGCGTAACAGGGTGCTTTTTCCAGATCCGCTGCGCCCAATTAAAACCAGCACCTCGCGCTCCATGACAGAAAAAGTCACCCCTTTCAAAACATGTAGCGTACCAAACCATTTGTGCAGGTTTTCCACTCGTATAATTGGTTCAGCGCTCATAAGCCCTCGCCAGGTTTTTCTCCAGTCTTCCCTCTAACCAGGAAGAAACGATGGTCAGGATCCAATAAATAAGAGCGGCCAGCAAGAACATTTCCATAAATTTACTATCCACCCGCGCAAGACGATTGGCCCGGAAGGTGATCTCCCAAATCCCCATGAAAGAGACCAGGGAGGAGTCCTTCTGCATGGCGATAAACTGGTTGCCGATATCCGGGATGATGATCCGCACCGCCTGGGGTAAAATGACCCGGCGAAGGGTCTGCCGGGGGGACATCCCAATTGCTTCGGCGGCTTCATGCTGACCATGATGAATCGATTGGATCCCCGCTCGGAAAATTTCAGTCATGTAAGCGCCATAATTCAAGCTCAGCGCCAAAATGCCCGATTGAATCGCGGTTAAGGTAAATAAATCAGCTAAGCCAGGAAACCCCAGGGATCGGAACTGGTTCCCAATTTGTGGCAGGCCGAGGTAAATCAAATATATTTGGATCAGGAGCGGGGTGCCCCGGACCACCGAAACATAGAAACCCGAGATGCCCTGGGCAATCGGATTGTTTGAAAGCCTTCCCAATGCCCCCAATAAGGCCAAAACTGCGGCTACCAGGATCGAGACCAGGGAAATACCGATTGTAAGCCCGATCCCTTCCAAGACAAACTTTGAGTGTTCGAGAACGTAGCCTGGTTCGAAATCGAGCGCTAGTAAAAATAATCCTACGAGAGCAAATAATAATATCCAGACGATAGCGATTTTTATGCTCGAGACCAGCCGCGCCCTTCTTTCATATGCCAGCAATTCCAGGCCCATGCTTAAGTCAGGATCATCCGCATCGGCTGGTGATGGTCTTAATGCCTCAACAGCCATAGGTACCTCCAACCAAATTAAAATTGGTGAGGCTCATCTTATGAGCCTCACCCTGATTCCATCGAAAACGTTTTACTTTGAGAACTGGTTCAAAGAATTCCAATCAAATTTCGCTGCTGCTGAGGCCAAATCTAGACCATAAAACTCTTGAGACAGCTTAGCCATCGTTCCATCGGCGTGAATGGTATTGAAGATCTCAGAAATTTTTTCAACAAAGCTCTTGGGGTCTTTCAGTGATGCTTTGTCCACCGCAGCAGCCAGATATTCAAAATAGACCGGATCACCGAGCTGTTTCAAAGGCAACCCATCCTTGATCGCCCCTTCCCCGGTCGGCAGGGCAGTTAAGACTGCCTCCAACCGGACGCCATCTCCCAGGGCTAAGTCTTGAAGGGCGTTGATGTCGGTCTCGTAACCGGCAAACTGGGGGTTGCTGACAACGTAGTCCATGGTTTCGCCAGGGATTTGAAGCGTGCCAGCCAGATAGGCGTCATAAGTACAGCCCGTACAAGCGCCAATCCGCATACCAGCTAAGTCAGCAGGCGATTGGAAAGTTGCATTATCTTTATGCACAAAGAAGGCAGCCGGGGTGGTGTAGTAGGGTTGGCTGAAATACAATTTTTCCATGCGTTCGGGTGTGATTGTCATTGAGCCAATACTCACATCCCAGCGCCCAGCCCAATTTCCACCCGTGATCAGGGTCCAGTCTGGGGTATAGAAACAAACCTCGACGCCCAGGCGTTTGGCGAATTCCTTAGCTACCTCAATATCAAACCCTTGCAATTCATTACTGGTGCGGAGTTCGCCGGGGCATTTCGTATCCGCCAGACGCTCGACATTCTCGACCAGTTGCGACTGGGGTGGATAAGCTGGATCAGTGGAAACAACCACGTAACCACGCCCCAAGATATCGGCAAGCAAATCGGTGGCTGCAGCGGGTTCTTGGGCCTGACTGGCATTGGTCTCACCAGTCTCTGCAGGGTTGTTGGATTGACAACCGGCCAAAATAATGGTTAACATGAACAAACAGGTCAGGGCAAACGATACTTTCCTCACAGTATTCCTCCTTAGCGATTGGCGGCGAAAAATCACAAGAATAGTAACCACACCATAGGAACGAGCTAAAGCTGCTTTACCAGGCACCTCCTTAAAACCCACAGGAACTGAGTATTTATTGTTGTTAATCCTCCCAAGTCGATGCGTTTTATTATAGAACGAGTATAAGCAGAATGCAAGGAAATAAAAAGAAAAAAATTTACGAGTTTGCGACCCCCTGACCAGCCAACCAACCTGTAGTCCAGGCTGCTTGGAAATTAAATCCACCCGTCAGGCCATCGATATCAAGAATTTCGCCAGCAAAATATAGCCCCGGCACAATCCGGCTCTCCATGGTTTGAAAATTTACTTCTTTCAAGCTAATTCCACCACAGGTCACAAATTCGTCCTTGAACGGTCCTTTGGCCTGGATCTGGTAAAGGCCATGGATTAACGCTTCACTCCAACGGCTGATCTGAGTATTAGATAGTTGACCCCAGGTCAGATGTGGATCAAGAGCCGCTCTGATCGCCAATCGTTTCCACAGCCGTTCGGGAATTTTATCGTTGGGATCTCGATCCAGAGCCAGACGACGAGGAAATCTTTGGCGTTGGTCCTTTAGAAGCGTGCGGACTCCTTCGATAGGCTGCCCTGGAAGCCAATTCACCTGCAAGATCGCCTGGTAACCAGACTGCGCCAGGGGTCGGGCTCCCCAGGCAGACAGACGCAGCACAGCCGGGCCACTCAGGCCCCAATGGGTGATCAGGACTGGTCCGCGTGCCGCCAGACGATTGTTGAAAGGCACACTACTCGCCGAATCAAATTGGAGCCGCAATTCGACATCAGAGACAGAAACCCCAGCCAGGCTAGCCAAGCTACTATCCTGGATTGAAAAGGAAAACAACGATGGAACTGGGGGCTGGAAGGTATGCCCCAGGCTGGTAACCAACCGAGACATTTTGACTGTCAAACCACCGGTAGCGAGAAGGATTTTCCGGCCAACGATTGAATCGCCCCCATCCAGGATGATCTCAAACTTCTCAGGATAGTGAAAGATATTTTGGATCGAGCAGCCCGTACGTATTTGAAGCCGGTATTTTTCTGCTTCCGAAAGCAGGCAATCGATTACCGATTCCGAAAGATCGCTTTTCGGAAAAATCCTGCCATCCGATTCGGTTTTCAGAGGCACGCCATGGGCTTCAAACCAGTTAATCGTATCTTTGGGTTGGAAGCGAGTAAAAGGGCCGCGCAGCTCCTGATGGCCACGCGGGTAGAAGGTGACCAGTTGAGCCGGATCAAAGCAAGCATGAGTCAAGTTGCAACGACCGCCACCGGAAATTCGCACCTTCGCCAATAGCTTGTCGGTTTTCTCCATGATTAAAACCTGCATACCAGGGCGCGCTTCTGCCGCCGACAGCGCTGCAAAAAAGCCCGCCGCACCACCACCAATCACCACAAGGTCATAATCTTTCATAGAAAACAATCACCCCTCCCTGCGTCATCCGTTAACTAACGCTGGAGAGGGGATATCCTTTCACTGCCTTCGTGTGACCCGTGAAGGACTCGAACCTTCAACCAGACGATTAAGAGTCGGTTGGTTTAGGTGAAAAGACAGGCCAAAAAACCGCCATATATGGGAGGAAAGAGAGCGACAAACCGCCATATATACGGTTAAACCGGATAAATCGACCATTTGATTTTTAAACCACCTGATTCCATAAATTCGTTTTTTGATCCGCTGGTCGAAATAACGATTATGAACATCTGACAGACAATTTTCGACACATAGGTATCATACCAAAAAGGTGTATCACGAGCGGGTTTAAAATTCGTGAAAATCGGGGCGCATGATATGAAATTTTTAAACCACCCGATTCCGTTGCAAGCCTTAACTCTGATCCGCCTGGTCGGTTATAGCAATAGCGTAATACGGAGGTATAGAGATGAGTACGCACACCGACATTCAAACCAAAACCCTGTATCAGGTTGTAGCCGGCTCAATTTCGTATTGCTTGACAGGATTTTACACTGCAAAGCGTATCACCTGGAAGTCTGATCGAACCGAACATTTTTACCGGGATGAATTAGGACTCTTTGCTCGTTTCCTGGAAAATCAAGGAGTGATCCATTTGAACGAGTTAACACCGGAGACCATCCGCCTATACCTGCTATCTCTCAGAGAACGGCGCAACCCAGGCGGGATTCACGTTGCCTTCCGAGCGATTCGGAGTTGGTTGAATTGGAGTTGGATGGAGTACGAACCGGATTGGAAAAACCCGATCTTGAAAATCGAGCCGCCCAAGCTGAATAACCAGCCGCTTCCAGGCCTCCCGGAGGCGGATTTTTGGCGGATGGTCGAAACGTGTAAAGATGGCCGGCTGGATATTCGAGACCGGGCGGTTTTGATGATCTTGTTCGAGACCGGGATTCGAGCGAGTGAGTTAATCGCGCTGAATGTGGGAGACGTGAATATCAATCAAATGTTCACGATTATTCGACATGGCAAGGGCGATAAGTACCGAATAACGCCCTTCCAGGTGACAACCAAGCGGGCGATAAACCGCATGCTGAAAATCCGAGCCGATTTTCAAGATGGTGATCCGCTCTTTCAAACCGATGAAGGCGGGCGGCTCTCTTTTTGGGGACTGCGCGAAATCATCCGCCGGCGGGCGTTGCGCGCAGGGATTGAGACGCCTGGTCTCCATGATTTTCGGCGGGCAACGGGTCGCTCTCTGAACGACAACGGAATGGGAATTTACGACATTTCGCAGATTTTGGGACATTCCAGTACCAAAGTCACCGAGCGTTACATCCGCCTGGAGGACAAAAAACTAGCCGAAAAATTTGCGCGCACGAGTCCAGTTGAAAAATCCAGGAAGAGCCGGCGATAGGGAGAAGGGAGAATTTCGAGATGGAGACGCCTGTTTTGACCTTACGACTTGAAGCGGAAACCCGAAACCAGCTTGAACGCCTGGCGCGTGAAGCTGGTAAGACTCGCTCCGATTTTATCCGGGCGCTTATTTATCAGGCAATCGACCAGGGAAAGAAACCGGAAGGGCAACCGAAACCCGAATGTTAAAAAAAGCCGTCCGGCGGCAACCGGGCGGCGGCAATTTTGCGGCGCTGGAGGCCGCTCGCATGAATAATTATAAGCGAAATTTCTTTGCGATGATACCTCACCTGGTTGACGATTCTGAATTGTCGGTATATGCATACCGACTTTACGGCCACATAAAACGGCGCGCAGGTGAGGAGCGTAGTTGCACAGAGAGTGCGCGGAATATGGCAGAAAAATGCCAAATGTCAACGGCGATGGTAAACCGCGCAAAAAAAGAATTGGAGCAAGCCGGGTTGATTCGGATTGTGTATGTGAAAAACCCTTCCGGAGGCCGCGCATTTCACCGGATCAAACCTTTAGATATTTGGGCGGAAAATGAAGCCCATTATCAAGGAACGTTATCACAGAACCTTGTGACTGATGATGACCAAGAGACAACAACC
>CAZAGA010000090.1:0-10749 GCA_964484335.1 uncultured Anaerolineaceae bacterium | reverse complement strand
ACATTGTTTATTCTCCTTACTTGATGGTTGTTTGATACGATTGGTCCAAAATGAATTGTGTTCCAGATAAACTTGGGGAAAAAATTTTATTTTATAGGTCGATAGTCACCTCCGGGTTTCACGTCCCGCCTGGCCGGGCAGATTTCAGCCAGAAACGGGCAAAATAAAACCGCCAACTATGCTCAAAGAGCCGGTTGACGGTTTATCAACGCATCGGGTGCTTCCAGATATTTTCCAGCATGTTCATCGGATGAAACGCAGGCAATAGAACCATCCAGAAACCTCAGGAAAACAGGATCAATACACTTTTTATATTTTACATCAAATAAATGATCTGTCAAACAATTTCGGGCATTTGTTTCAGAGTGAAACGCTATTTAATGGATTTTGTTTCAAAATAAAACAGGCCTTTATATTGCAATCGAGTGGGTTAACCGCCCCGGCTATAGCGATAAACATCGATATCAATTTGCATTTCCTTCAATCGTCGCCAAACAGTCGTTCGCCCAATCCCCAGGACCTTGGCCATCGCGCTGATGTTTCCCTTACAGGCTTGGGCGGCCGAGAGGATGGACTCGCGCTCCACTTCGATCATCGGGCGCAATACTAGACCTTCGTGCGCATCTTCGCGCAACGGCTGTTGGAGATACGCCGGCAAGTGCATCAGGCCGATCTGAGTTGCCGGCCCACACTGCACTGCTGCCCGGCCAAGCACCGATTCCAGCTCGCGCACGTTTCCAGGCCAACTATGAGCTTTAAGCAGCTCCATCACACCAGGCTCCAATTCCACTGGGCTGGCAAGCTGCTTGTGCAGCCGGACCAGGATGCGCTCGACCAAGACATCCAGGTCTTCCATTCGGTCACGCAATGGCGGCAAGGTAATTTCAAACGCACTCAGGCGGTAATACAGGTCTGCTCGGAAGTTGCCCTGGGCGATCAATTTTTCAATATTCGCGGTCGTCGAAGTAAAAACCCGCACATCAACCTCGATCGGTCGCTCGCTCCCTAGCCGCTGGACGATCCCCAGGTCCAGAACGTTGAGCAGAATGGACTGCGCTTCGAGCGGTAGATCGTCAATATTTTGGAAGAATAGAGTCCCGTGGTGCGCTAGCTCAAACTTGCTTGGCCTCCCACCCAGGCGTCTGCTTTCGACGCTCTCATCATAGCCGAGTAGCTCGCTGATCACCCATTCATGCGGAATGGAGGTGCAGCCAAAGATCAGGAACGGCCCATCCCGGCGTGGGCTGGCATTATGAATCGCCGAGGCCAGGACGTTCTTGCCCGTGCCGCTTTCGCCACGGATCAAGATACTACCCAAGGCTGGGGCGGCTACCTTGATAAAGCGCTGGACGCGCCGGATCGCGGACGAATCGCCCGGGATATCCTCTTCCGTTAGCGGCGCCAGGGCTCCAACCTGCTGCTGGACCAACTCCCGCACGCCACTGCCCGGTCTTAATGTCACAATGATCCAGCGGGTCGTCCCCTGGCGTAAGACATAATTCAGGCTGACAAGGCAATTAATCTGTTGATCGCCTACCCGCAGGATCGTCTCCACGTGTTCAAGCGGTTGGCGCTCCCGGATCGCTTCACCCAGGAAGTCGGGGTATTCGATCACATCGCGTAAACTCCGCCCCAGGATGGCATTCCGGTCTAATTCTAGCAAGCATGTTGCTGCTTCATTAACATGCATTGCCTTCCCTTGTTCGTCCAGCACTAGTAAGCCATCTGAGCTGGCCTCAACAATCGCATTCAACTGCGCCAGTTGGCTGTTCTGTTCTGCCATCAAGAAGTCAGCCTGGCGCTGGCCTTCAATCGCCTTCGCCGCGCCAACCACCAATCCCAGGCTATGAGGATGGTGGCGGTAAAAGAGGTTAAAGATGCCCAGCGCACCCAGTGGCCGGCCGCTCAAGTCAAAAATCGGAGCGGCTGCCTCAGCCAGCTCGTGATAGGCATCCAGGTAATGTTCAGCCCCGGCCACCCGCACGGGTGAGCGTTCCTGGATGGCCAGGGAGAGTGCGTTGGTGCCCATTTCCATCTCTGATAGCAAGACACCCGGGACAATGCCATACCCGGCCAGGATCTCGAGCATTTCCGCATCGCCAAGCATATCCAGGACGTAGCCAGGGCTGTTGGTCAGCACGATTACGGTATCGGAGCCCTCCAGGTATTGGTAGGTGTCTTCCATCACCGGTCGGGCCAGGGAAAGTAAATCGAAGCTGGCTACCTGGGTCGCCAGGAGGTGCTCGGGGCTCAGTTTACGGAGCATCCCCGGGCGGTTGGGATTCAAACGCGACCAGCAACGCTTCCAGGAATTGGCGATATGGGGGTTTACTTCAGGCAGAATCACCTGGCGGGTGATGAACGTCTTCCAGGCTTCCAGAAACAATTCGTAATCAAAAAGCGGCAACATACCTGATAATTTTAACATAAGCCAGGCAGGTTGACCTGATTATGCAGAGAATGGCAGAGTATAATCAATCCATGGCCGATCACCCATTACGAATATTCTCAGGTTCTGCCCACCCGGCGCTTGCCCAAGAAATCGCCGAGCTGTTGGATACACCGTTGGGAAAATGTACCACCCGCCGCATGCCAGATAGTGAAATCCATGTCAAGATCGAGGAAGTCGTTCGCGACCAGGACATCTTTTTTATCCAACCCTGTTCGGTACCGGTAAATGACAATTTGATGGAAGTCCTGCTCTATCTGGACGCATTCCGGCGCGCCAGCGCCCACCGGATTACTGCAGTAATCCCCTATTTTCCGTATGCCCGCCAGGATCGCATGGCGCATGGCCGCGAGGCGATCAGCGCTCGGGTAGTCGCCAACCTGCTGGAAACAATGGGCGTCCACCGGGTTATTTATGTTGATATTCACAACCGGGCTACCCAGGGTTTCTTCAACATTCCAGTCGACCCGCTCAGCGCGCTGCCCATCCTGGCTCGTTATTTTGAAAAACCTGAATTCGAAAACGCCGCCATTGTCAGCCCAGATGTTGGCAGAGCGGGCATGGCCGGCCGCTACGCTGAACGCCTGAACCTGGAGTTAGTCGTGATGCATAAGCGGCGGACCGGTTTCACCAATGTCGAAACCACCCACGTAGTCGGGGATATTCGCGGCCGGCGGCCAATTATTATCGATGATATGATGGCCAGCGGCAGTGTGTTGCGGCAAATCGACGCCTTGTATGAGCGCGGCGCCAGCGGGCGGGCAGTCTTCTCAGTTACCCATCCGGTTCTGTTGCCCCAAGCGCTCAAAATTCTCGACCAGGAAGACCGGGTCGAGAAGCTGGTGGTGACCAACACGCTACCAATCCCACCCGAAAAACAGCATCCGAAGCTGGAGGTGCTCTCAATTGCACCTCTCCTGGCCGATATCATCCACCGCATCCATCGTGGCACCAGTATTTCGGAAAAAATTATCAGCATTTAGAGCCTGAGCAAGCAAAATAACAGGGGCTGTCCAAAAAGATTGTTTGGACAGCCCATTTGTTTCACGGGCTATTTTAAAATCGCTGGCCTAGTGCTTGACAAATCCCTGTTTTAGAGCAAAATGAATTGAAGAAGGAGGTAAAACATGGTTCAAATTATCACTGACACCACATCCTGTATACCGCTTGATTTTGCTGCCAGATATCATATTCCAGTTATTCCGCAGGTGATCAACTTTGGGAACGAATCTTTTTACGAGGGGCTGGACTTGGATATTGACGGGTTCATGCAGCGCTTGAAATCGTCGCGCACCCTGCCCAAGACTGCTGCGCCGCCGCCTGAATTGTTTGCCGGAGAGTTCGAGCGCCTGGCGCCACTTGGCGAGCCAATCTTGTGCATCCACCCCTCGGCTGAAGTCAGCGGGACGGTTCGCTCGGCGACGATTGCCCGCCAGGACTTCCCCCAACTCGACATCCGGGTCATCGATACGCGCACGATTGGCAGCGCGCTCTTCACCCTGGTTCGCCTGGCGGCTGAATGGGCGGAAGCCGGTATCGATGCAGACACGATCATCCTCCGGCTGGAAGAGCGGTCGCAGCGTGGGCGGATTTACTTCCTCGTCGCCACCCTGGATTACCTGCAGCGCGGCGGCCGGATTGGCGGAGCCCAGGCATTACTTGGCAGCGTCTTGCAAATCAAACCGATCCTGACTCTAAAGGATGGGCGGGTTGACCGCTACGAAAGCGAGCGCACCCATAAGCGCGCCCTGGCTCGCTTGCAACAGATCGTCGTTGAACAGATCGCTGCTGATGGCGACGGCGACTTGACGATCATGCATGCTGGGGTTCCAGATGAAGGCGCTGCCCTGGCGCAGGAACTGGGCCAGCAGCTCAACCACCCAGCTCCGCAGATCTTCAACCTTCCGCCGGCGATCGTCACCCACGGTGGGCCAGGTATCCTGGCAGCCTGCTTCTTCACCAACTGACCGCATTTTGGCCAGCTTCAGAACAGCCAATCCGATTCGGGAACCATAAACAAAGATGACCAAAGACCTGATTCTGACCATTGACCAGGGGACCCAGAGCGCCCGTGCCATGCTATTTGGATTGCAGGGCCAGCTGATTGCCAAAGCGCGCGTGCCGATAGAGCCCTATTTCTCCACTGCGCCAGGCCTGGCGGAACAAGACCCGGAAGTGTACTGGCAGGCAATTTGCCAAGCCTGCCAGCAACTCTGGCAGATCTCGGGGGTGGAGAAAGAACGCCTGACCGGCGTCACCCTGACGACGCAACGATCTACCATGATCAACCTGGATAAAAATGGCCAGCCGCTGCGCCCAGCCATCGTTTGGCTCGATCAGCGCCGGACAAGCGGATTGAAACCGATTGGCGGCTTATGGGGGGCAGGTTTCCGATTGAGCAGGATGACCCAGACCGTGGCGTATTTGCAAGCTGAAGCCGAAGCCAACTGGATTCACCGTCACCAGCCCGAGATCTGGGCACAGACTGAAAAATACTTGTTTCTTTCAGGCTACCTGACCTACCGGCTGACCGGCTTATACCGAGATTCCGTTGCCTGCCAGGTCGGTTATATTCCGTTTGATTATAAGAACCAGCGCTGGGCGAACAAATTTGATTGGAAATGGCAAGCCGTCCCGCTTCCCCCCGGCTGGCTACCCGAGCTTATCCCCGCAGCCGGGACATTAGGCGAAATCAGCCCCCAGGCCGCCGCAGATACTGGCATCCCAGCCGGAATTCCCCTGATTGCTGCAGCAGCCGACAAGGCCTGCGAAGTAATCGGCGCGGGTGGCCTATCTCCCGAGATCGCTTGCCTGAGCTATGGAACTGCCGCCACGATCAACACCACACACCAGAAGTACGTGGAATTGATCCCGTTGATTCCGCCTTATCCGTCGGCCATCCCAGGACAGTACAGCCTGGAAATGCAGATTTATCGCGGCTTCTGGATGGTAAGCTGGTTCAAGGCGGAATTCGGACATCTTGAGCAGCAACAAGCCGCCGAGCTAGGGGTTGAGACTGAAAACCTGTTTGACGAATTATTGAACAGCGTACCTCCTGGTTCAGATGGCTTGCTGCTCCAGCCTTACTGGTCACCTGGACTTAAGTTGCCCGGCCCAGAAGCGCGCGGCGCAGTGATCGGTTTTAGCGCGGTGCATTCCCGCGCCCACCTGTACCGGGCGATCCTGGAAGGGCTGGCTTATGCTCTCCGCGACGGCGCCAAACGGATGGAACAGCGCTCGGGCGTTAAAATAAAAGAGTTGCGCGTGGCCGGCGGCGGCAGCCAAAGCAATGCCGCCATGCAGCTCACAGCCGATATCTTCGGGCTCCCTGCAATCCGGCCGCATGTGTACGAAGCTTCTGGCCTAGGCGCGGCGATCGATGCGGCAGTCGGCCTGCGGCTCTTCCCAGATTTCACCAGCGCTATCAAGAATATGAGCCATCCAGGCGACCAATTCGATCCCAACCCGGCGGTACAGCAGGTCTATGACGAGCTTTTTCATAAGGTGTACCTGAAGATGTACCAGCAGCTTAAACCCTTGTACCAGGAACTGGCCCGGGCAAACCCGCCTTCCTTAGTGGAGTAAGAATGGGGGGCCTGCTGGCGCTCGATTTTGGCGGCACCAAACACACGGCGGGCTTCGTCAGCCGGTTCCCTACGGGCGTGGAAAGCGAAGCGGAAATGCATCCTTCGACGTCGCTCCGGATGCCAGCTCCTGGCGAGTTAACATGGACCCGCCATGCCCGGCGGATGTCCCCACCCCACCCTAACGCGACCAGCGACCTGGAGATCATGTGTGAGCTGGCCCGCAAGGTCCTGCAGGGCGAACAGCCCGAGGCCATCGGGGTAAGCTTTGGCGGGCCGGTGGACAGCCAAACCGGGCGGGTGCGCCTGTCCCATCACGTCCCAGGCTGGGAAAACTATCCCCTGGCCCTATTTTTGCAGGTCGAATTTGGCTGCCCGGCACAGGTCGATAATGACGCTAACGTCGCCGCCCTGGGAGAGTATGGTTTTGGCGCTGGGCGCGGTTGTCAAAGCCTGATGTACATCACCGTCAGTACTGGGGTAGGCGGCGGCTGGATCCTGGAGGGAAAAATCTGGCATGGCGTGGACGGCATGGCGGGCGAAATCGGCCATACCGTGGTCGACCCCAATGGGCCGCTTTGCCTGTGCGGCAAACGCGGCTGCGTCGAACGGCTGGCCTCTGGCCCTTACCTGGCCGAGGATGCCCGCCGGCGCCTGCGCAACCAGCCTAAGGACGATGCGCGCCTGGTTGAATTGGCAGGTGGCGACCTGGGGGCGATCAACGGTAAGCACGTCGCCCAGGCTGCTGCCCTGGGCGATCCCCTGGCGCTCGAGCTGCTCGACCGGGCTGCCTGGGCGCTGGGAACCGGGATCGGCAACGCCGCCAACCTGATTAACCCGGGCCGATTTATCCTCGGCGGCGGCGTGACCCAAGCTGGGGAGCGCTTTTGGTCCGGCGTCCGTTCAGCGGCCCGCCAGACCACTTTACCCGAAGTCCATTTTGAAATCTTGCCGGCTGAGCTCGGCGATGATGCACCGCTGTGGGGGGCGGTGTCACTGGCGGAGACATGTCGCTCCAGGCCCTACTGAGCCGCTGGCGAGCGGACCCGGAGGTCGGTAGCAACCTAAGCGCCTGGGAGCGCCTGCCCGCCGCGCCTGCCCAGACCGAAGACCTGCCGCTCGATCTGCACCCGGATTTGCGCCTCGCGCTGCAAAACCAGGGCATCGCGCGCCTATACAGCCACCAGGCCCAGGCTTTACGAGCCGCCTGGGCTGGGCGCCAGGTGGTGCTCGTCACCCACACCGCCAGCGGGAAGACCCTCGGTTACAACCTGCCGGTCCTGGACCGCTTGCTGCGCGATCCAGAAGCCAGCGCGCTGTATCTTTTTCCGACCAAAGCCCTGGCGCAGGACCAGCTCAGCAGCTTACGCGGTCTGCTGAATGCCATCCCCCGGCCTGCGCCCTCTGGGGAGGCGGATTTTCGCCCCATCGGCCCGGCAATCTACGATGGCGATACCCCCTCGGGCAGCCGTCCTGGCATCCGTGAAAAATCCAGGCTGGTGCTTAGCAATCCCGATATGCTCCACACTGCCATCCTGCCCCACCACACCGCCTGGTCAGGTTTTTTCCGCCAGTTGCGCTTTGTAGTGGTGGATGAAATGCACATTTATCGCGGGGTCTTCGGTTCGCATGTCGCCAATGTCCTGCGCCGACTGCGGCGCGTGGCGCAATACTATGGCAGTAATCCGCAATTCATCCTGACTTCCGCTACCATTGCCAACCCGCTGGAGTTAGCCAGCCGGTTGATCGAGCCGGAAGGCGGCCCAGATGAGCTGGAGTTAGTTGACCGCGATGGCGCCGCACATGGTCCACGTCATTTCCTGATCTACAACCCCCCGGTGACCGACCCCGAGCTCGGCCTGAGGAAAAGCGCCTTCCAGGAGAGCGTCCGCCTGGCGGCTGACCTGCTCGATTACCAGGTACAGACCATTTTATTCGCCCGCTCCCGCCGCTCGGTTGAGTTGCTCCTTACCTATTTGCGCGAAAAAGCCAGCGGGGAAAACCGCCCCTGGCCGGTAACCAATGGTTCGCCCGAAGCCAACCCGGCGATCCGTGGCTACCGCAGCGGCTACTTGCCGGGCCAAAGGCGTGAAATCGAGCACGGTTTGCGTGCGGGCAGCGTCCGGGCGGTGGTAGCGACCAATGCACTGGAACTGGGGATTGACATCGGCGCGCTCGGCGCGGCAATCCTGGTTGGTTACCCGGGCAGCATTGCCGCAGCCTGGCAACAGGCCGGGCGAGCCGGCCGCGGTGATGAACCCGCCTTGTCCGTGCTGGTCGCCACCCCTGATCCACTTGACCAGTTCCTGGCTTCACACCCGGATTATTTCTTCGGCCGCTCGCCCGAGCAAGCCCTGATCAATCCCGATAACCTGCTGATCTTGCTCGCCCACATTCGCTGTGCGGCCTTCGAGCTGCCTTTCCGCGCTGGCGAGTGCTTTGGCGGGCTGGAAGCCGAGCACTTGAAGGAATTTCTTGATTTCCTGGTCGAGCAAGGCTTGCTGCACTTCTCCCGCCAACGCTATTTCTGGATGGCTGACCAGTATCCTGCCGCCGGGGTATCCTTGCGCTCTGCCTCGGCCGATAATGTCCTGCTCCAACTCGAAGAAGGCGGGCCGCGCGTGATTGGCGAAGTGGACCGCCATAGTGCGACCTGGATGGTCCACCCGAATGCCATTTACCTACACGAAGGAAATACCTACCTGGTCGAAGACCTGGACCTGGAAGGCGGGCTGGCACACCTACGACGGATCCAGACCGATTACTACACCGAGCACCGCAATGAAACCACGGTCCAATTGGTGGAAACCTTTGAGCAAACCCCGGTCCTGGGGGCTGAAAAAACCTATGGAGAGATTATTGTCACCAGCCAGGTGATCGGTTATCGCCAGATTCACTGGCACACCCACCAGGTGCTGGCGCAGTACGATTTGGCCCTGCCGCCCACCGATCTACAGACCACTGCCTACTGGCTTGCGCTAAGCGAGGACAGCGTTTCTCGACTACGCGAAGAAGGCCTGTGGAACAGTTCACCCAACCAGTATGGCCCATCCTGGCCGCGCCAGCGTGAACGCGCCCGTGCCCGGGATGGTTATCGCTGTCAGGTTTGTGGGATGCTAGAAAGCGGACGTGCCCATGATGTCCATCACAAGATTCCCTTCCGCAGCTTTTCTTCCACCGAAATTGCCAACCAGCTCGATAACCTGCTCACCCTTTGCCCGGCCTGCCACCAACGGGTGGAGACAGCCAACCGGGTTCGCAGCGGTCTGAGCGGGCTGGGTTTTGTCCTGGGTCACCTGGCGCCGTTGTTCTTAATGTGCGACACCCGCGACCTGGGGATGCATAGCGACGCCCAATCACCCCTGACTGGCAGACGGCCGACCGTGGTAATCTATGACCAGGTTCCTGCCGGCATCGGGCTCAGCCAGCGCCTGTTCGAAATCCACCCCGACCTGCTGGCCAAGGCACGCGAACTGGTCGCCGAATGCACCTGCAGCGATGGCTGTCCCTCCTGCGTTGGGCCGGGCGGTGAGCTTGGCCTGGGCAGTAAAAAAGAGACCCTGGCGATCCTGGACGCACTCGTACGCGGTTGATTCCCGTGCTAAAATAAGCGCCATGCCCTCGCTGTCAGATAAGTTAAAGTCCCTGGGCGTCAAGGTCGGCGCCCGGGACCTCCAGCCGCCTGTTCCCGGTTGGCCCACCCCGCTGGACCAGGCGGCTCCGCCAGTTAATCCCCTGGCGCTGTCTGGCGCGCCGGTCGAACAGCTCGAGCGACTTCTTTCCGGTCACCGCCAGTCCAATGCCCAGGGAGAGACCTTCGTTGTCGATACCCGTTATCCGCTGGATTACCAGCACGGCGCTTCCCGCCTGATCTCTTCGGCCCAGATTCGCCTGCTGGCCGCCTGGGCCGGCGACGCCCGGCTGGCTGATTTGGACGGCCAATCCTTTGTTTACCTGGACACCGAAACTACCGGTCTGTCCGGTGGAACCGGAACCTATGCTTTCTTAATCGGCGTCGCCCGCTATGAAGCCGGTGAATTCCACCTGGCCCAATTTTTTATGCGCGATCCAGCCGAAGAGCCAGCCCAACTGCTGGCGCTGGAAGAGTTCCTGGCGCCTTGCCAGGCAATTGTCACTTTCAATGGCAAATCCTTCGATATTCCGCTCCTGAACACCCGTTTCCTAAACCATGGCTGGCGGACGCCATTCATTAGCCTCAGCCACTTCGACCTGCTCCACCTGGCCCGCCGCCTGTGGAAAAACCGCTTACCCAGCCGAACCCTCGGCAGCCTGGAGGTACAGATCCTGGGCGCCGGCCGGAGCGAGGAAGATATTCCAGGCTGGGCAATCCCCCAGATGTACTTTGATTACCTGCGCTCAGGCGATCCTACACCGCTCAAGAACATCTTCTACCACAATGCCATGGATGTGGTCTCGCTCGCTGCCTTGTTCAACCACCTGGCCGACCTGTTGGCCGACCCGCTCCATGCCGCCGTTCAGCACGGGGTTGACCTGCTCGCCCTGGCTCGGTTGTATGAAGACCTGGGCGAGATCGATGCCGCCATCCAGCTCTACCTGAAAGGCTTGAGCTACGAAGACAATACCGAGAGTACCATTGCGCCGGAATACCGCCTGTCTCGCACCGCTTTGCTCGAGGGGATCGACCGCCTGGCCGCGATCCACAAGCGCCGAGAAGAATTCCCGGCTGCGCTCAGC